>CAZJJH010000116.1:0-5728 GCA_964546265.1 uncultured Candidatus Cloacimonadota bacterium | reverse complement strand
GATACAGCGGCAGGCGGCGGGCGTATTCCCGATATAGCTCTGCTTCACTTTTCCCCTGTGCAAATGCCGAGCCTTGCATCCTGATCTGTTGCATGAGGTTTTCCCAAGGCGGAGCCAGCCACAGGATCTGCTTTGTACGCAGAAAATCCCGGTTTTGAGTTAGCTCAACTATACCGCCTCCGCAGGCTACAATACCTTCAAAACCGGTGCCGGAAGCAGGAAACCCGGGCTTTAAGTCCCGGGTTCCCAATAGGATTTTGCTTTCCCGCTCTCTGAAAGCAGGCCAGCCATATTTTGTCACATAAGCGGAAATACTCGTGCGATACTTTTGGCAAAACATCTCATCAGTATCATATGCGGAAATGCCCCAGGAGCTTGCCAGTTGCTTTGCCAGAGTGCTTTTCCCCGCGCCGGTGAAACCAATGATATACAGGAGCATTACAATCTTGCGCTTACTTCGGTCTCCACCTTGTTTGCCAGTGTATTACACTTTGCCAGCAGTTCCTCTGCTTCAGCCAGAGTGTTTTTCTTGAATTCATCATCGGTTATACCGCTAATGTTGATGCGGATGTTAAAATATGCCGCTTTCGCCGCTGCCAGAGCGGTAAGCGCTGCCACTCCTGCATCGGATAGGGCATTTACGTTGCCGATCTGGCAGACCTTATCTGCAAGAACAAGTGCTTCCAATGAGATCCTCAGAGTATCCAGAGGAGCAATGATAGCGCCTTGCGTACATTTTTCAATCTGCTGATCCCGATACGCCTTTTCCTCATCAGTCTTTTTGGGCAAACGCATCGCATCCATCATCGCGTAAAATGCGTCGGTATCCACATCGATGCAATGCATGGAGCGTTCTTTAATGCTCTGTCCCAGGGGAGCGTATTCTCTTGCCTCGTCCTGAACTTTTTCGTAGCCTTTTTTATCTATCGTGAGATTGGCAACCATCGCCGAAAGAGCGCCGCTCATAGAGGCGCAAAGCGCCGCCACCGAGCCGCCACCGGGAGCGGGAGCATCTGTAGAAAGTAAATCGCAAAAATCTTCTACGGTCATAGCAGCCAAACGGTCCTGTTTGGCAATGGCATATTCTATCACTTTCTTATCCAGATCAAAGGGGGCCAATTCCGCAAGTCCCATGGATTGAATCGCTGTTTCCATGATCATTTTTTCCGGAATCCCGGTAGATTCATTCATTTTGGCAAGATAGTATTTTCCGCTTTCTAAAAGCGCGGCTTTGGGAATCAAACCCACAAGTTCACTCCCGGTTACCTGGATCCCCATCCCGGCAGCCAATTCCCTTACTTTGTCCAATACTGCATGGGCGGGAGTAACTTTATAATTGGTAAGATTGATGCTGATCTGCGCCCGATTGTAACCGTCGATATACCAGCCTACTGCCTTGCAATTTGTAAAGAGACCCGGTTCCATTATCTTGTTACCATCCTTATCTTTCAGCATCTTGCCATCATTGCCTCGGGCAGCTCTGCCGCTTTCACGAATGGTGAGCGCAATATCGTGAGCTTTCTTTTTGTCCCGGGTATTAAGGTTGATATTGTACGCGATCAAAAATTCCCGGGCAGAAATGGCTGTCGCGCCGCTTTTTGCGTTGAAAGCATGAGGTCCAAAATCCGGTTTCCAAGAGGGATCCTTAGCTTTGTCTGCCAGCGCTTCATATTCACCCGAGCGCACATTTGCCAGGTTCTTCCATTCCGGCTTTGTGGCTGCGTGTTCATAGAGATAAACTGGAATATTCAGTTCTTCACCCACTCGCTTCCCCAGCTTCCGGGCATATTGTACACATTCTTCCATGCTGAGCCCGGAGATTGGAATGAAAGGACACACATCGGTGGCGCCCATGCGAGGATGTTCGCCGTGGTGTTTGCTCATATCAATCAGCTCTGCGGCTTTCTTGATAGCCTGGAAAGCTGCTTCTACAACGGCATCAGGTTCTCCTGCCATTGTAAATACAGTTCTATTTGTATCCGCGCCCGGATCTACATCCAGAAGCGCTACATTTTTTACGGATCTGATCGCTGCAGCAATGGCATCCAGAATTCCCTGGTCTCTGCCTTCACTAAAATTTGGTACACATTCCATCAATTTCATGGCTCTACCTCGTTTGTTTATGAATTTTTACTTTTACAATCTTTCGTTCTGTGGCTTGCAATACCTGAATGCGATATGGCTCAATATTGATGAACTGACCCTGATGAGGAATCTTTTCCAGATGATCCAGGATCAATCCGGCGATGGTTTCATAATCTCCTGAAGGCAGCTCGATTCCATAATCATCCGCCAAATCGTCAATTTCCACATCTGCCATAGCTATCCAGGTATTGGGGCTGATCTGCTCCACATCGCTGTCTTCGGCTTCGTCGTATTCATCCTCTATCTCGCCCACAATTTCTTCCAGAATATCTTCAATGCTTACTATCCCGGCGGTTCCGCCATATGAATCCACAACTATTGCCATGGATTTTCTTTGGGATTGCATCTCTTTGAGCAACACATCTACATCCATATTTTCCGGAGCGAAGAAAGGTTCATGCACGATATCTCCGGCATGCATGCTGTCCTTCACCTCTTTTTTCAGGATATCATAGATGATCAATACCCCGATGATATCGTCGATACTATTGCGATACACCGGATAGCGGGTAAAGCCTTCCTGCTTTGCCAATTCGATTACTTCGCTTATAGTCGCATTTTCAGAGATTGCCACAATATCTGTGCGCGGCACCATCACGTTGCGGGCTTCCAATTCCTTGAGATCCAGGGCATCCTCGATCATATCAAACTGGGGCTGCATGCTCCCCTCTTCCCGGCTTTCTGCCAGAAGGAAGGTGATGTCATCCTTGGTAAGGTAATCATACTGATTTGTGTCTGTCAGCTTTAGCATCCTGCGCAAACCGCTGTTGATATAGCTTACCACTGCCACCATGGGCCTGAAGAAATAGAAAAAGAAGATCAGGAGAGGAAACACTTTGGGCACCAGCGTATCGGCATGGTCCCGAAACAGGGCTTTGGGAACAATCTCGCCAAAAATGAGCACGATTGTGCCGATTAACAGCGAAGTATAGCGGGCATCAAAGGCAAAATCTCCCAAACTTGCCACAAACATTGTGGAAAGTGAGGAAAGAATGGCATTGGCAATATTGTTTCCGATCAGAGTAGTGCCCAGAAATTTATCCGGCTGGCGGATAAAGCGTAAAAGCGCTGCATCCCGTTTATTTCTGCGTGAACTGTGCTCCAGTGCGATCTGATCGATAGAGATCAGACCCGTCTCTAAACCCGAAAAAAACAGGGATAGCAACAGAAAAAACAGCAGTATTAACAGAATCAGAAATACTTGAATCATTTACTCACTTACCTTTTCATTCCTCCATGCTATGCGTAGCGACTGGATAAATTCGTCAATATTTCCTGCCAAAAAGCCATCCAGGTTATAACTTGTCAAGTTTATTCTATGATCCGTTACCCGGGATTGTGGGAAATTGTAGGTGCGGATCTTGGCAGAACGATCTCCTGTGGAAACCTGTGCCCGCCGGGACGATGCTATCTCCTGCTCCTGACGGCTGATCTCCAGATCCAACAATTTGCTGCGCAGAACTTTCAAGGCTTTGGCTTTGTTTTTTATCTGAGATTTTTCGTCCTGACAGGTTACTACCAGCCCGGTAGGAATATGTGTGATGCGAACTGCGGAATCCGTTGTATTTACGCTCTGACCGCCATTACCGCTACTGCGATACACATCGATGCGCAAATCATTATCCGCAATCTCAATATCGATGTCCTCTGCCTCGGGTAAAACCGCCACCGTAACTGCTGAAGTATGAATTCTGCCGCTGGATTCGGTAACGGGCACACGCTGTACCCGGTGAACCCCGCTTTCAAAACGCATCAAAGCAAAAACGTTCTCTCCGGATAGCTGCATTACGATCTCTTTGTATCCGCCCAAGCCGGTCTCATTGGAATCCAGCACTTGCTTTTTCCAGCCCTTAGTATCCGCATAATAGCTGTACATGCGATACAAATCTGCCACAAACAAAGCTGCCTCTTCACCGCCCGTTCCGGCGCGGATCTCGATGATGGCGTTTTTTTCATCGTTGGGATCGTTGGGAATCAAGAGCTCTCTTAGCCTGATCTCAATCTCTTCCAGGCTGGATTCCAAAGCAATGGTCTCTTCTTTTGCCAGATTCTGCATTTCGGGATCACTCTCGCCCTGCAACAGCTCTTTGGCTTCAGCTATTTCGCGCAGGGTGTTTTGATATTCATTATAGCAGGCAGTGATCGATTCCAGCTCTTTATAACGGCGCATAAGGCTGCGATACATTCTGGCATCGCTCATCAAAGAGGAATCGGACACCTTCTCTTGCAATTCCAGAAATTCCTGCTTTAGGGAGTCCAACTTTTCTATGGGAATCATGCTTCTGTCTCCAAAAGCACAACATTGTGATCGCTTAAGTCCATATCTAAAGCGGCTTTCATTGCTACCAAAGCGGTCTCCACCATCTCATCATCCGGAGCTTGAGTGGTAATGCGTTGCAAGGCCATGCCGGGAATGGTCATAAATTTTACTAAGGGATGATTCAGGTTGCGGCCGGAAAATTTTAGAACCTCATAGCTGAGCCCGGAGATGATGGGGATCATCAAAAGGTGATAGGCAAGCCTGAGATACACCGGGATCGGAGAACCTATAATGTATTGTGATACCAGAGTATCGGTAATGGAAAAAACCAGTATTCCTACCAGAAGCACAAAGAACATAAAGCTTGTGCCGCAGCGCGGATGGATCGTGGTAAAGCTTTGTATGTGGCTGATCTGGAGATCGCTGTTGTGTTCGTAGGCATTTACATTCTTATGCTCTGCGCCATGATAGCGAAACAGACGTTTTACATCCTTCATTAGCGATATTGCCCAGATATACACCACAAAAAACACAATGCGGATGCCGCCGGCAAAGAGATTGAAGAAAAAATCCTGCTTGGAAAGCTTCAACCAATCCGAAAGCTTGTAAGGTAATAGTCCAAAGAGCAGAAATGCCAGCCCAAAGGCTACTACAAAGCTGAAGATTTCTTCTCTTTTCTCGGCAGCTTTGCTTTTCTCTTTGATAGTTTCGCCCTTCTCTTTTGCCTCTTCCTTCAAATCCAATTCATAACGCTCTGCAGAGAATGTAAGAGTAGAAAAACCTATCTTCATCATTTCTATCAGCGAGACAAATCCCCGCACGATCGGCATGCCCAAAAGCTTCAGTCTGGTGGTAGCGCTTACAAATGGGCTTACCTTCAGCTCGATAACGCCGGATCTGCGCCGAATGGCAGTAGCAAGGCGATCCGGACCGCGCATCATTACGCCTTCTATTACAGCCTGTCCACCTACACTAATTTCCTTTTTCATTTTGCTTCCTTTTTATAAAGAAAAACGCCACTCCCCCATTTTGAGGGACTGGCGCAAACAATGGTAATAGTTTCTATTTTTCGGTGGATATCTTATATTTCTTGTTGAATTTCTCCACACGACCGGCTGTATCCATAATCTTCTGCTTACCGGTATAGAAAGGATGGCATACATTGCAGATATCTACCTGCATGTTTCCTTTGGTGCTGCGGGTCTCAAAGGTGTTTCCGCAAGCGCAGGTAACGGTTGCCTTTTCATATTTTGGATGAATTCCCTGTTTCATTTATCTTGCTCCTTGTATAAATTAACTTTGTGATACAAGTTTTTTGAAACT
>CAZJJH010000115.1:4177-5741 GCA_964546265.1 uncultured Candidatus Cloacimonadota bacterium | reverse complement strand
CAAAAGATGCCCACCTCGTTTTGGATGCCTATAAAGACTTTAATGCACTGCAGGAAAATTATATCACACGTTTTATGCATCGTTATCTGAGCCCATCCCAGATCCCTATCGCCCAAAGCAAAGCTATCTACCAACAGGGTTTGATGGATTTATACCACCGATATTGCAACTGGCATCTTTGCCAGGAATGCAAATTGCGCGCCACTCGAATTGATGCGCCTTAAGAGAGTCTGAAGCTCTTCCTGTGTTGAACGCAGGGCCCAAAGCTTGTTAAAGCAAGATAATGAGCCTGTGTGCCATAGCCCTTATGCCTGGCAAAGCCATATTCCGGATAGCGGCTGTCCAAGCGAAGCATCAAGCGATCCCGATACACTTTCGCCAATATGGAAGCGGCAGCAATGCAGGCATGAAGTCCATCTCCCTTTACCACAGCAGTTCCTTTCAGCCCAGAGGGAATATCCCGCCCGTCCACCAGAGCGTATTCCGCTTTTTCGCGCAGTGCTTTATAAACCATGCTAAAACCTCTTAAGCTTGCCTCGCGGATATTGATCTGATCTATGATTTTTGCGTCTATTTCCACAATTTTATACGCATAAGCACCACTTATGATTTGCGGATACAGCAGTTCTCTTCGAGATGCGCTTAAAAGCTTGGAATCGTTCAGCAATTGTAGTTCAGTTTCATAATTCAATACTACTCCGGCAATTACTACAGGCCCTGCCAAAGCTCCCCTCCCGGCTTCATCGATGCCCATCACCCTGCTTAAGCCAAGCTCATTAAGCACTTGCAGATCGTTGTGATACAGTCGGTTCAATCTGCTTTCACCACAAAGAACAGGCGATAATGTCTATGATCCAGACCCCGCATTTTACCCGGATAGTAATTTACCTTGTTATCCGTGGAATGAACCGCAATCAGCTTTAAGCCACTCTCCCGGATTATGTCTGCTATTTCGGAAGCCATATACACCCTCTGCTGATGTTTTTCGCTTTTATGAACATAGGATACCCCATTCTCTAAAAACAGTTCCAATCGGGATACCTGATTGCGTTTACCGGGCTCGTAATATGCTTCATGCACCATCATTTCTCCACTGCCACGGTGAATATTACAATCATCACTGAAATTCTCCATGCTGTTCAACATAGTAGAGATATCAAAGATAAAGATGCCTCCAGGAGCCAATGCTTTCGCTACCTCCCGGAAACAGCTGATCAAGTCCGCAGCCCGGGTAAGATAATTGATACTATCAAACACACAAATTATCAGATCGGGATTGACAATAGGGATGGGATCCGTGAGGGCAGCTTGATACAGCTTTGGCTTTTGGAGGCGTTTATCAGCGTTTTCCAACATCTCAGCCGAGATATCGCAAGCGTAGGCATCATAACCTGCGGCTACAAAACGCGAGGATACCTGCGCTGTTCCGCAAGCCAGTTCCAACACCCTCCTCCCCTTATTACTATAGCGCGTGTGCCAGGTGGAAAGCAAATTATACCAGCGATCGTAATCCACATGCTCCATATAGCGATCATAACGATCGGCAAAAAAACCGTATGAAGAA
>CAZJJH010000115.1:0-4077 GCA_964546265.1 uncultured Candidatus Cloacimonadota bacterium | reverse complement strand
TCATTAGTAGTGATCAGCACTTTAGTCCGGCGGGCAGGCTCATAAAACTGATGCAACCAGTCGATTTCCCGGATGGAATCTGTAGTTTCTGAGTTCAATCCCCTTTCTTCAGCAAATCTATAGAGTTCCATTCCCTTAAGGGATTCACGCAAGCTCTCAGGTATTTTGGAACGAACTAAAACCAAGCAAAATTTTGCGCATACATGTAGTTGCGCCATGCAGGGAGAAAACTGCCTTTGCAAGGCAAAACTTATAAAAGTCTCCAGCCTTGATTCATGCGCTGTTTTCGGTTTAGCCTCCGCAGCTATAACGCCATAGTCCCAATCCGCTGCGGGAGCCACAAAACGGAAAGCAGAAGCCTGGGAAACGTTTTCCAGAATAACGCCGATCTTCATCTATTTTTTATCGCTACTCCCGGGTTTGCTAAGGGCTACGCCCAACTTGCAAAGCTCGCATTCTTGCGGGTTCCAGAGCGGGATATCCAGGCTAAGCAGGCTTTCCACAGGTAATCCCGGATCCAGCTTGCCTCCACTGCGATCCACCAACACGCCAATTGCTGCCACATCAATAGAATTTTCGCGAGCACAAGCAAGTACTTCCATTACGCTCCCACCGGTTGATACGATATCTTCGATGATCACCGCTTTTTTTACCTTGCTCAAGTCGAAACCGCTTCTGATAGTCATCCTGTCGTCTTTTCTCTGGCTGAAGACAAAGCCTTTACCCAGGATGCGGGCAACTTCAAAGGCAAGCACAATTGCCCCATAGGCAGGACCGATCACGGTATCAAAATCGTAATCCTTGAGCCTCTCTGCCAGGAGCTTACACAAGGTAAACGTCGCTTCAGGGTTTTGCAATATTCTAATCTTTTCCACATAGCGGTTGCTGTGATTACCGCTTGTAAGAAGGAAATGACCTTCCAGCAAAGCAGCCTCATTTGTGAGAATCCGGCTGGTAAGATAGCTATCGTCGAGATCATTCAGCAAGCCGCCAGCCTCTTCTTCGGCATCAGCAAACACTTGTAGCTCGATCTGGTACATATCCCCCGCCATCGAGGCATACATGCTTTGGAAACGCTCATTTTGCAGGAATACTTCAAAGCCGGCTTCTTCCAGGAAGGCCTTTGCCATTTCCGCTTCAAAATTGTCTGTAAAGGTGGCAATCGTTACTAGCTCTTGATTCATCTTATTCTCCTTCAAACACAAAGGGGGCGTTATCCGCGCCCCCATGTTTGTTTATGCTTATTAGCTCTGGGCTATCTCTATCCCACGTTTGATTGCTTTAAGATTCAGTTCCAAAAGCTCGGGATTCCTGGCTTTCATAAAGCCGGTGAGATCTTCTTCCATTGTTTCATATTTGATTAATCCGGTTTTCCCGATGATAACTCCAATTGCCAGCATGTTCAGCACCATCTGGTTACCGATTTCCTTGGCAATATCTACCATTGGGGCTTTGATAATTGTGATATCATCCCGTTTGCAGCCGTTGGGGCACATATTGGTGTTATATATCAGGATGCCGCCGGGTCGAATGGATGGCGCAAACTTATCGATCGAGGGTTGGTTTAGCGCCACCAAAATATCGGGAAAACTAACGATAGGGGAAGCGATAGGCTCATCAGATACCACGGTGGATACATTGGCGGTACCACCTCGCATCTCGGGACCATATGAAGGCAACCAGGATACGTTCTTGCCTTCTTTCATACCGGCTTTGGCCAAAAACTTACCGATAGTAAGTACGCCTTGACCGCCGAATCCTGCACAAATCAATTCAGTAGTCATTATTCAGCTCCTTTATCTCTAAAGCAACCCGGTTTGAAGAAGGGAAGCATGTTTTCTTTGGCCCACTCGCGGGATTTGAGCGGATCTAATCCCCAGTTTGTAGGGCAGGTAGAGATGAATTCCACAAAGGTGAAACCTCTACCTTCCTTATTATATTGAATCGCTTTGGACACGGCTTTTTTGGCTTTGATTATATCCGCGGGACTCAAAAGCGAAACTCGTTCGATATAATAGGGCGCAATCAGGCTGTTTAAAAGTTCACTCACCCGGATTGGAAAGCCGATATCATCGGTCTTTCTGCCGTATGGACTGGTAGTGGTTTTCATCTCGGGTAAAGTGGTGGGAGCCATCTGACCGCCAGTCATGCCATAAATTGCGTTGTTCACGAAGAATACCGAGATATGCTCACCACGGTTGGCGGCATGCACGATCTCTGCTGTTCCTATCGCCGCAAGGTCGCCATCTCCCTGATATGTAAACACGTGCATATCCGGACGAGCGCGCTTCATGCCTGTAGCTACTGCCGGTGCTCTTCCATGAGCGGCTTCGGCCATATCGAAATTGAAGAATTTGTAGGCAAATACGGAGCATCCTACCGGTGCTACACCGGTCATTTTATTGATCAATCCCTGTTCATCAATAGCCTCGGCTATGAGGCGATGGGCTACACCATGAAGGCAACCGGGACAGTAAGTGAAGGGGGTACTGGTTAACGTTTCGGGTCTATATGCTATCTTTTCCACTTCTCACTCCTTAAAAGCACTCTTCAAGCCTGGCCTGGATTTCGGCAGGAGTGAAAACGATGCCTCCCACTTTCCCCCAGAAATCTACCGGAACTTTTCCATTTACTGCGATCTTTACATCGTCCAGCATCTGACCGGTATTCAGCTCAAATACATATACTTTTTTCACTTTGGGTCCGATCGCTTTGGCAACTGCTTCGTAGGGAAATGGCCATACGTTTATCGGACGGATAAGCCCTACGCTCTTGCCCTGAGCCTTTAGCTCATTGATGGCAGATTTTACCACCCGCGAGGCTGTTCCCCACGCCACACACAGGATCTCGTTATCGTCAGACATATTGAATTCTTCATAGCGAATCTCGTTCTTTTCGATCTCTGCGTATTTTTTGTAGAGATTATTCACATGCTTTTCCAGCATTAGCGGGTCTATCTCCAGAGAATTGATCTCATGATGGTGTTTCTTGTCGCCATCTTCATTGGGGCAAATACACCAGGATTCGTGTTGGTGCCACATCTCAGCGATTTCTTCATCGCTCTTTGCCGGTTTAAACTCCACCGGTTCCATCATCTGACCCAGCATGCCATCGGCAAGGATCATTACGGGATTGCGATATTTGTCGGCAAGATCAAAAGCTTCAGAAGCCATATCAGCAAATTCCTGAACTGAACTGGGAGCCAGAACTATCAGACGATAATCTCCATGACCTCCGCCTTTGGTGGCTTGATAGTAATCCCCTTGAGCGGGCTGAATATCGCCCAACCCGGGACCACCGCGCTGTACGTTCACTATCACGCAAGGTAATTGGGCTCCGGCAATGTAAGAAATACCCTCCATCTTGAGCGATATTCCGGGAGATGAGGATGATGTCATCACTCTTTTACCACAGCCGGCAGCGCCATACACCATATTGATCGCAGCGACTTCACTTTCCGCTTGCAAAAAGGTTCCATTTACTTTCGGCATCATCCGAGCCATATACTCAATCAATTCACTTTGAGGGGTAATGGGATAGGCAAAATACAATCTGCATCCGCTGCGAATCGCCGCTTCAGCTACTGCCTCGTTTCCTTTCATTAATATCTTCGCCATTATCTCCTCACTTCTCAACCGTTATTGCCACATCCGGGCAGGTTATATAGCACATCTTGCAAGCGATGCACTTATCTTGGTCAAAACACTCTGCATAATGATAGCCTTTGGCATTGATATCTTCCGAAAAACGGATTATCTTTTTCGGACATGCTGCAATGCACAAACCACATCCTTTACAGTAGTTTGGGTCAACCGTCATTCTTGGCATGGTTGTACTCCTTATATTAGTTTTTTCACTAAAGTGATATAGATGGATATTGCCGGAATCTGTCAACACTTTTCCCAGATTTGGGGAACTGGGGAACTGGGGAGATGGGGAGGTGGGGAGGTGGGGAGATGGCGGAGGTGGGGTGAATTGGGGTGGCAAGCTCTGCTTGCCACAAAGGCCGCAGGCCTTTTCTCTCTGGCGACTCCGTCGCCACTGCCAAGCAGAGCTTGGCAGCCCAGGGGAGGCAGC
>CAZJJH010000114.1:0-5742 GCA_964546265.1 uncultured Candidatus Cloacimonadota bacterium | reverse complement strand
TATATTCATCCCAAAAATGAGTATTCAGATCTCCCCGGATATAGAAGGCAAAGTTATTCAACATTTTCTTCTCTTTGCCCCATGGATAGATCAGGAAAACGTTCTTCAAAGAGTAGCTATCCGGGTTTATGCGAAAATCCGAATCCTTGGCGAAATTGGCGCCGATATCGTATAAACTACGCATATTGATGTGGAATGGTCTAAAATCATGATCAATCGTATTATCAAAGGTACCAAACAGGCTAAGTGCATATGTGGGATCATCTTCCGCCAGAGTATTGTCTGCTGTCAGATTCACGTTTGCGTGGATAATCCCTTTGTGAAACTTCACTGCTCCGACCTCCAGATCATCAGACAGAACTCCGGCGCCGACCAGGATGTTCCCGGAGGAACTTGTGGGATCCACCACAACTGTCAGAATATGGCTATCCCCTTTTTTTAGGCACACGGTTGTAAAATCCTTGAGATCACTCCAGGAATAGCCTCCCAAGGTGATCATGTAGTTACCTTCGGGCAATAGCCAAAGGTTTTCTTCTATCCCGTGTTCATCTTCACTCAAACTAAAATCGGTACCCACCTTACTATAGCCATAGTCATCGACATTCTGCACCCAAAGATCGTAGATCTGGCGGACTTTACTTTGGGACTGATCCAATATGCGAACCTTCAGCTCGCACCAGTTGCGTTCCACCACCGTTCTTTGGCGGGGATGTACATTCAATGTAAGCCGGATATCTTCGTTGTAGCCCGTAATTACTCGATACTTACCCGGTAAAAGCGGCAGGGGTGTGTTAAAGAAACCTTCATGGACAGAAACAGTAGTGTTCAGATCATCAAGACCCTCCACCCGATATGGCATATCGTTACCTACGGAAGCCTTGGTGCTGAGAAACAATTCTCCATATACGAGGTTAGTATCCTGCCCTTCAATCTGCTGGAAATAATACACTTCCGGGGCGGTTAAAGCATTAGTGTAATCCTTTCGGGTATCCCTCAAAGGTCTTCCGGCAAAGTGCATGATGCATCTGGCAGCAAAAGTATTGGTTTCTTCCATAATCAAGTTGTTAAACACCTGCACCAGATACACGATCGAATTATCCGTTAACTCCTGGTATCGTTCATTACGATGCGTAAGAACTATATTCTCGGAAGTGCTGTCTCTTAAGACAAACTCCATGCGGATATAGGCTCTGGGGTTCTTGCCCTCTATTTTTTCCAGATTCAGCACATTTGTTTCCAGATAGTAGTCCGGAAACTGCTCTCCGGTATCCCGGCCTACATCCGAGAAAATATTGTAAGCGCGTAAGCGCTCGGTGATCAGATTGGGAATCGCGTCTGACAGGCGGTTTGCCCAAAGATCATTGCTGAGAAAGCGTACCCGGTAGAAATTCTCCTTTACTACGATCTGATTTCGATTGTAGGTGCGGTTGATTGTGCTGTTAGATACATGCAGAATCTTTCCATTGGATACATCCATTTTCAATTCATCTTTCTCGGTGCTGGGCTGATAATCCAAAACATAGTAGTTTGTAACTACTCTGTCGATCTTACCCAAACATCCGCTCAACAATATCATCAACCCAAAAATAGCAATAATATAGCTGCTTCTCTTTGTCATTTATTCTCCCCCATCAGTTTCCCCGCAGCAAGATTGCAGGGTTATCTGATATCTGCCTCGAAAAATCGTTTAAATTCTCTGTAGCGTAGCGTAAGTTTTCCATTGTTTCCATTAAATCATCCTGAGATCTCAACACCGTGCGGTTCAGTGTATTTATCAATACGCCCGTCCTCTGGATAGTTGTTCCCAGATTTGCCACCATTTCTTTTATATCCGCTTCAGATAGCTGTGCCGAAAGGGTATCAATATTTTTTACGATAGATACAAATTCTTCCGAATTCAGAAGGCGATCGATTGTCTCCAGCGATCTGTTTATACTGGAACTCACTGCTACTACCTGCTCAGTGCTCTCCAGCACCAAAGCATTGGTATTTTGACCGATATTATTCAGATGAAATCTGGTATCCTTCAATAGATACTCGCCTTGATCCGTTATCTCACTTACGCTTTTATTCAGATTTTGGGTGATCAGTACAAGTTCATTGTTTAGGGATTCTGCCATATCGTCAATTGCTGTGGCGGTACTTTGAGAGATTGTATCTATGTTTCCCGCCAGATTCTGAGACAGCATATCGATATTTCTTTCCAAGCCTTCAGTTAGATCTGCAGTATTATTGGCAATCCGGCTGATGGCGTCCAGGGTTCCGCTCAGGTTCTCTCTGGTTTCACCCAGTATCAAGCTGGTTTCCTCCAAGATCTTGGCGATGTTTTCCCGGTTTTCGGTGTTTGTAATTTCATTAATATTTGCCGCAATCATATCGATTTTCTCAGCAATTGAGATAGCCCGTTCGCTGATATCATCTATCATCGTGGAGCCGGCCTGGATGTAGCTCCCCGGCTTCATGGTCCGAGCTTCGTTCGTCCCTCCCCGGATCTCTACCGCTTTTAGCCCGGTGATGCCGATCAAGCTCAAAACTGCTTCGGTGTCATCTTTGATGGGCGTGCCCGGCTCGATGTTAATCGTAACTTTTACCTTTTTTACATCCTGGGGATCTATCTTAATATCTTCCACCCTGCCCACTTTGATGCCTTGATAGTTTACAGTGCCCCCTATCTGCAATCCGCTAACCGGGTAATCTTCAAATTCTATGTAATAAGTATCCCATTTCTGGGTAAGCCGATTCCCGGCAACTGCCGCTGCAAAGATAATTATCAACAGGCTACCTGTTGCCAGAAACACACCTAAGCGAACTTTTGTAGATCTAGATACCAAGCAGCACCCCCTTAATCATATTTCAATTCTCCCGTGATCAACCTATTTGAGATTTTTACGGGATTAGTTGCCTTAATGTGCAATCTGCCATCGCAGATTACATCTGCCCCAAAACTCACATCGCCCTCGATCTTCAGCTCCTTGCATCCTGCTAAAGATGGAACATCCTCAAATCTCTTCTGCATCTGATCTATGCTTGCATAAAAAGCTGGATCCAAATCTATGAACGGAACTCTAGTAATCCCCCTTCTTAGCTGTAGCTGATATTGATCGTTCAGTTCGTAGAGATCGCTCCAGATCGCCAGCAAGTCATTGGTCTTTTTCACCGGAGCAAAACGATCCCGCGGGACTACCAGTGCCCTGGCACCTTTGAAACTGCTGATAGCAGCGCCCATGGCTGTCTCCAATTGATACACCGGGACCCCTTCCACCTTCTTCGGATTTACTATCAGGGGTAGAAGCATTAGTCCGTCGTGAGTTATCAGATGCCATTCCAGAGCTTTAAGATCTATCCACAGGTTATTTGTATTGAAATATTTATACTTCTGAATATCCTGAAACTCGGCAAGATCCTCTTCGGAACACTGGGCAATTTCTCTTAATAAAAGCTGACCTTCTGCATCCTGCGCCAAATGCCCGCCTTTGCTATCCATCTGTGTCCGTTCACACACTTCCATCAAAAAGGGAATATCGTGTTTTTCCATGTAGGCGGCGATCGCCGGATCTACGGCAGCGCCAAGGTTATCGGAATTGGAAACAAAGGCATAGCGATAGCCCCGAGCAATCAGTTTCTCCAATATTCCGGAAGCAGATAGCGCAGTGTAGATATCTCCATGACCGGGAGGATTCCAGCATTGATCTTTATCTTTGGAGTCAAACGGAGCCAGATCCTCCTGGCGAATGCGGGGAAATTTGTTCTGCACAAATGCGGTAGGCAGATCCTGTTTCCCCAGATCCGGATATTTTGCCAGATAGCGCATGGTATCCTCGTGAGTGGCATAACTATTCATAAACATCAGTTGAATATCGTAGCCACTGCTGGATCTTAGCGCTAATACATGCCGGGTAATGATATCCAGAAAGTTCATACTGCCTTTTACGGGTAAAAGAGATTTTGCCCGGGATAAGCCCATGCTTGTGCCCAGACCTCCGTTCAGTTTGATTACAGCGATGCTTTTCAGCAGCTTAGCATTACTGCCTGTGGGCAATTCCTCGTAGTTTACGATAACATCCGCCTTAGGAGCGCTAATCTCACTTTCCGGAATCTTACCCAAGGCTCCCGCTTCCAGCGCCTCATAATAATGGCTGAAACTGCGAATCAGCATTTCCGATAGTGCTTCTGCTTTCATCGCTTTTACAAACTGACTTAGCATAATCTCAAAAATCCTTTCCTGCTACAACAGGCTATCCAAATAGCTCTCATCTGCCGGTTCGGGAACCGTAATAGCCCCATCGGCAATGTGTTTTGCATTCCACCTCGTGGAAGTTTGAATCGCTCCCTCATTTCTTGCCCAGGCCCGGCGGGCTACTCCGCCCATTACGTCCCAGGAAAGAGCCTTTTTTACTACCTCGTCCATCCGCTCGCTGCCATCCAATACTATACCGTTCCCGCCGTTCACGCTCCTGCCGATGCCTACGCCTCCACCATTGGAAAGCACCACCAGGGTCATCCCCCGGGCTACATTACCGGCAAAGCACTGGGTTGCCATATCCGCCATCAGGTTCGAACCATCGTAGATATTGGCTGTCTCCCGGAATGGAGAATCCGTTCCGGATACGTCGTGGTGATCTCTGCCCAATATCACCGGTCCGATCTCACCTTTACGCACCATTTCGTTAAATTTCAGCGCGATTTTTACTCTGCCTTCTTCATCCGCATACAGAATTCTTGCTTTAGTACCTACCACCAAAGCGTTTTCTTCCGCTGTGCTAATCCAGTGATGATTATCCCTATCCATAGAATTTCTTTCGGGATCGATCAAAGCGCATGCGGCTTTATCTGTAGCTCTCAGATCCTCATCCTTGCGGGATAGGCATACCCAGCGGAAAGGACCGTAGCCAAAATCGAAGCACATGGGACCCATGATATCTTCTACATAGGAAGGCCAGATAAAACCGTCGTTGGTGCTTTCCGGGTTCTTTGCTATGGCATGCTCTCCGGCATCGTACACGCTGGCCATAAAGCTGTTGCCATAATCCCAGAAACGGGATCCTTTCGCCGTAAGCGACTTAATAATCCTGAAATGCTTTCTCAGAGATTCATCCACTTTGGTTTTAAAAAGTTCAGCATCTTTGGCCAGAAGCTTGCGCCCATCTTCAAAGCTGTAGCCAACCGGAGTATAGCCCCCTTCATACACGGCATGGCACGAAGTTTGATCGCTGATCAGCTCTGCCCGGATATCATTTTTATCCACATATTCCAGCAGATCCACTATATTGCCATGATAAGCTATGGAAAGCGCTTTCTTGCTTCGACGCGCTTCTTCTACCCATCTGAATATCTCTGCCAGATCCGCGGATACCTTGCTTACCCAACCCTGAGAATGACGCGTTTCGATGCGCGAATAGTCCACTTCGGCCAGGATTCCTATGCCACCGGCAATTTCAACCGCTTTGGCCTGCGCTCCGCTCATTCCACCCAATCCGGAAGAGATATACAGCACACCGGCAAGATCCTTATCTTCAGGGATGCCCAGGTATTTCCTACCCGCGTTCAAAAGGGTGATATAAGTTCCATGAACTATGCCCTGAGGTCCGATGTACATCCAGCCTCCAGCGGTCATTTGTCCGTAATTTGCCACCCCCAGAGCGGTAAGACGCTTAAAATCTTCCGGGTTGTCCCATTTCCCAACTACCAGGCCATTGGTTGATATCACGCGTGGCGCTTCCGGACGGGAAGGGAAAAGACCCA
>CAZJJH010000113.1:0-5795 GCA_964546265.1 uncultured Candidatus Cloacimonadota bacterium | reverse complement strand
CCGTGCTAAATGCCATCTGAATGCTGAATCCACCACTGGGCAGACTATAAGCCAAGCTTTCCCCGGCAAAATAGAGTCCCCTTACTATACGAGATTCCATACTTTTGGAATTCACTTCTTTTAGATCCACCCCCCCGTAGTCCGACATCGCGCTTGCCAGGTTTTGCAATGCGGAAATGCGTAGGGGAAATGCTCTCAGGCTTTCTTCCAATACCTTGCGCGAAGAGGCAGTGAGCTCGGCGGCTTGCAGGTCCGGTGGGAGCTTCAGATAAGAAAGAACAGCGCTTGCCAGATTCTGTGGCAAGCCCAAAAGTTGAACGATGGATACCAGCCGCCGTTTGGGAAATTTTTCTGCCAAAGACAATATAGAGGGATTTTTACTGAAATGGAGATAGATCATGTCCTGAGGCTTCATCTTCCAGGAGTTATCCAGAATTAGCGGACCGCTTAAACCGGTATGAGTAAAGAGTAAATCCCCATGAAGTGTTTTTTTGTGCAAAGTAAGCGCAATTCTTAGCGATATCCCCGCACAGACCTTAAAATGCTGATAGTCTTTGATCTCTACAGAAGCCAGCGCTGGACGGGGCTCCAAAATACTGTGCCCCAACATTTGCGCCAATTGGTAAGAGGAGGTGTCGCTTCCGGTATCGGGCCAAGCAGCTCCACCAGCTGCGATTATCAGGCGTTCTGCCCGGAGGCACTCGCCTTTATCGCAATATAAATCGAAGCCATTTTCGCTCTTGTTTACCCGAATAATCCGGCAATTGTTCCGGATCTCGCAAGCTCTGCTTTTTGCCAGATTGATAAGCGAACTCAATACGTCGCCTGCTTTTAAGCTCTCAGGGAATGCCTTGCCGTCTTCCCGCACAAAAACCGGGCAACCATTTGCCGCCAAGAGCCGCATAAACTGCTGATTATCAAAGTTATAAAAGGCAGGTTTTAGCCAGTTTCGAAAGGGACCCAAAGCTTTAAGAAATAGTTCGCCTTCCCGAGAGTTGCTGAAGTTACACATCCCACTACCGGATATCAAAAGCTTCTTTCCCGGTGCCGGATTTCGTTCCAGCAATACTGCCCGGTCTCCGCCGGCTATAGCGGCAGCCAATCCGGCGGGTCCGCCTCCGATGATAACTATCATTTCTTCAGCATTGCTTTGCTGAATGTGTAAGCAGGAAGTTTCAGATCCAGCTGGATTTCATCGATGTAGTACTCGGTTCCCTTACCCTGTTTCAGCTCATCCTTAAAGATGAATTTGGTTGGATACCAGCGGTCTGCAATGCGTTTCACCTCAGATGCCTTTACCGTCTTCAGCAG
The DNA here is from genome assembly GCA_964546265.1 of uncultured Candidatus Cloacimonadota bacterium. Lineage (GTDB taxonomy): Bacteria > Cloacimonadota > Cloacimonadia > Cloacimonadales > Cloacimonadaceae > UBA5456. The sequence continues at coordinate 4,484 of CAZJJH010000113.1, read as the reverse complement.
CTTGCCGCTTTTGGCAAACCATTCCTCATAGAGGCTCACATACCTTTGTTTATCGATGTATGCCTTACGTTTGTAATAGCTCACATCTTTTGTTTTCGCCACAAGTTCAATCACCCAGCAAGCTCTGCCATCATAGTCTATATCGCCTTTCAGTACAGCCTCATAGCTATCCAGCAAATGAGTCTCCTCCATCATATCTTCATAGGATAGATCGCTGCCCATTACAGATTGTTTCAGCATATTTCCGGAGATCTGGATGCTGCGGTCGGTTCCGGGATCATAGATCCAGAGATCATCACCCAATTTCAACATTTTGGTGCCTTTTTCTCGGGGCGGAGAGAGATATTCGCTATAGAATTTTTCGTTCCCCTCGGCATAGCTGATAGATTCCATTGTGCGGGAGGCACGACGGGAATGAACCACCATCCTGGTCTTGCTTTTAGAAGTGGCAGAGATCATGTTTCTATCCACCGCTCGAATGATTTCTTCTGCACTTGGTTGATTTGCCATTAACGGCAGTGTCAGCAATGCGATAAGTATGCATAGTAATCTTCTCATGTTTCCAGCTCCTTAAATAGTTGTGATGTATCTCGATTGAAGATTGCGATTCCTGCCAGAGCAGCTCCCAGCAGGGTGGAAAGCAGACCCGGAATAAAGCTTACCAATAGCGATTGAGCGTTCAAAACTGTGTATAATACATCCTCGCTCATAATGGTTGAGCTTCGGTTATAAATGCTCATATCCATACCTGCCCGGTTGAAATACAGGCTGATGGAGCTACCAAGAAGAAGCCCCAAAAGACCTCCCACAACTCCTACAATCAATGCCTCCACCAATAGGGAGATATAGACTCTGCGTTTACTTTCGCCCAAAGCCAGCCTGAGCCCAAATTCGCCATAGCGGCGGATGCTGTTCAAAAGCCCTGCATTCCACAATACTATGCCCAAAACCAGAACAAAACCGACAGACATCCAAAGAGTGCTGTAATCGAACATTTTCAGGATTGCTCCCAGATTCCCTTGATCGTGCAAACGCAGCATCTGCGGAGAAAACTCATCCTCTTCCTTGCTATATTTGCGGTTAAAATCGTCCGCTATTGCTGTAGCTTTGCTCAGTTCATATTTGCCATCCTTGAAATAGCAAAGAATTTCTCCCGCCGCCCCTTGCATATCCAGCATTTCGCGAATATCGGCAAGATCCGCAACCACCGCCCCTCGATCCAGAGATTGCATCCCAAAATCCACTGTACCGCTAAGCCTAAAATTGCGCATGGTCATTGCCCCAAAAACAGTTGCACCCATTAGCGTGATTGTATCACCCGGCTTTAGCTCAAGCTTTTGCGCGGCGATGTGGCTAAGCAGGATTTCGCCGCTTCTGCCGGGCAGCTTACCGCTTCTTAACGAGCTATCCAGCTTCATGCGGCGGATTTCTTCATCAGATCCAAACAAATCGATAGCAAAGCCAGCTACTTCTGCTTGAACCCTGGTTTCCCCTGCTTCATCAGGAACATCCAGCAAAGCCCCAAAGTTGATTCGTTCTACCCAGGATAGCGTGGGATACTGTTCTTTCCATTCCTCCAGATCTTCTGAGATATCCAATAGCGCCAGATCGTAGGGTTTTATATCCTGCATCTGGGCATAGGCACGGCTTACAACTTTCAAGTGCCCGCTCATAAACCGGGAACTTTGCCTTATGTAGCTTAGCCGGAAACCCTCCAGAAAAGAAAAACCAAATACCAGGATGGTTACGGCAAACATCACTATCATTACCGGAAATAGCCATCGGTGGCGATCCCGAAAAACACCTTTCAAGAGAAATTTAAACATATTATTCCACCTTACCTCTTAGCGCATCTACCGGATTCAAGCGAGCAATCTTGCGGGTGGGCAACCAACTTGCCAGAGCGCTAAACAGAAGAATAACGGCAAACACCACTAAGATCTCGTTTATCGGATACAGAAATTTGATCGGTTCAGTAAAGCCGGGAACGCCGAAATCATCGTAACCTTCCAGTATAGGGAAGCCCGAGGTGGCAAAGTAATAGAAGAGTGGGAAACCCAAGATCGGAGTAACCAGCACCGCAAAAAAGCTATACATTGCACCCTCCAGGGTAAAGATCATAGCTATCCGGGCCTTGGTAAAGCCCAATGCTGCCAGCGTCCCAATCTCCCTGCGACGCTTAAACACCGCCAGAGCTTGAGTATCAAAAATGGCAATCATCGCCAGAAATACCAGTAAAGAGTATAGCAAAAGCTGTTGAAACCGCTCGTTTTCCAACATCTGATACAGATCAGCAAAATACTCATTGTGGTCGATATAACGAAAGTCCTCCAGATCAAGCTCGCGCAAGCGGCTATCCCCCAATACAAAATAACTTGCCTCGCCGGGCGAATTTCTTAAGTCTTGCAACAGGTTCAGATTCATCCAAACAGTCCCAATATCCGCAGATGGGGCAGGAATCGTCAGCACTTCTTCCACGATCGCATCCACCGCATTATATGCGCCATCCACATCGCGAACCCGGATAGTGAAGATATCGCCTTCTTCCAAACGACTGCTTTCTGCCATAGCTTTACCGATCAATACGGGAATAATATCTGCCTCTTCCCCACTCAGCTTTTGCGAGGGAAATACCAGAATATCCTGCTGGGGCTGGATCCCTTTTACGATTGCCGAGAGCATTCTTCCCTGAGGATAAATGGTGGCAGGTGCCATAAGAACGGGCAATGCATCTTTTTCATTTATGGCTTTTTGCATCTCCCGGGGTATGCGTGCATGGCTATCCTCAAAGGTCAAGGGGTCATAGGGATCATACACTTTCACCCTGTGTATGCCCTTGCCATATTCCCAATCCGTCTGTTGAATTTCTGCCAGACGTATCCAGCTGTAATACATAGCTTGCATCCATACCATGATTATCAGTACGATGCTAACCACCAGGATGTTGATCAGGCTGCGCCAGCCATTATTGACTATGTTCCTAAACGCCAGCCGCAAGATCATCACGTTCCACCTCCCCATCCGTTAGTTTGATCACTCTTTTCAGATAATCGATCACTTTGGGATCGTGAGTGCTAAAGATGAAGGTCGTATTCAGTTCTTTATTCAGTTTCAGCATGGTATCCAGGATGTTCAGCGAGTTTTCTGTGTCCAGATTTGCCGTGGGTTCATCTGCCAATACCAAATCCGGCTTCTTCACCATTGCCCGCGCGATTGCCACCCGCTGGCACTGTCCCCCGGAAAGCTGGTTGGGACGGCTTTTTATCTTGTCCGTCAATCCCACCCATTCAATGGCTTCTTTCACCATCCTGTCTCTTTTTGCCCCATCCATTTTTAGAAGCAAAAGGGGAAATTCCACATTTTCATACACGTTGTACACCCCAAGCAGATTATAAGTTTGGAAGATGAAACCGATGTGCTCTGAACGTAGCCGGGCAGATTGCTTTTGCCCGATATTATGAATCTTTCTGCCCAAAACTTCCACCTCTCCTTTTGAAGGGGTATCCAGCGAACCCAGAATATTCAGCAGCGTGGTTTTCCCGCTCCCACTGGGCCCCACAAATCCGCTGAACTCGCCGCGATAAAATTCCAAACTGATGTTTTTCAGTGCCCAAAACTGTCCTTCCCCGGTTGGGAAGGCTTTACTCATATCTCTGATTTTTGCGATTGATTCCTTCACGCTATCCCCTTTATATATTTAAACTTACCATTATATTTAGCAGATAATCCTGCTCACTTGTGTGCCCCAGGTTCAGCTCAAAAGAGAAATAATCGTACACCCTTCTTAGCTGGGCTGAAATGCCAAAACTATCTCCCTGCCATTGTTTGTGCGCCAATAGGGAGATAGTATCCAACAGGCTAACAGGGTAGTTCAGCATCCAGGCAGTGGAAAAAGACTCCGTTCTAAGCTCCCCGAGCTTTTGTGGAGCTTGTGCCAGAAGCATGTTTTCCATGGTGATCGCCAGTCCATTTCCCCACATCAATACGTAATCCATACCAAGGCACGCAGAGGCGCTGTAATCCGGGATAAATATCCCTGCATTATCAAAACCGGAAGCAGACGCTTCTAACCAGGCACCGAGTGCTCCATCGTATCGATAATCCAAACCCATTCGATATTCATTTGCCCGTGGGATTTCCCGCAGATGTATACTGAGCGCTAATTCTCCAAGCGGGCTGGGATATTGAATTCTGCCTCCATACTCGATTGAAGATTCTTTGCTGCCGATAAATTCGTTACCCTTGCTTTCTGCATCACCGAGAATGCCCCACACCCAAAGATTGGCGTTATTTAGCCAATAATGTCGAAAAAGCAGGGCATCCACTCCCCCGCTGATCTGATAGGCATCCTGCGGATTTAGGCTGTCGAACCATCTCAGAGGCCGCAAAAGCTGTGCCGGACCAAAGTTTATCTGTTGCAGACCCAGCCTTACTTCACTTTGCTTTAGCTGCATACTCAGCCACCAACGGTAGGTGCGGGCATC
>CAZJJH010000112.1:0-5847 GCA_964546265.1 uncultured Candidatus Cloacimonadota bacterium | reverse complement strand
TGAGCAATGCCGCGCAAATCATTATTCTGGCAGATCACTCGTTGGAGCCGGCGAGTGCGGACGACCGCAGCATTATTGTGGCAAACGCGGTCCATTTCCTTGCCAAAAAGGATAAAATCTCCGTACAGTTAATTAACAATGAAAACAGGCAGATGCTGCAACGCATTGGCATCAAACGTATTTTCGTTTGGGATGATCTGGGCGCCTATCTTCTGGCGGATAACATAGCGGATGCCAATAGCCTGAATATTTTCACCCAATTAGCAAAAAGTCCCCATACCCGCTTCTGCACTTGTTCCATCGATGCAGATTTTGTTGGCAAGACCTATCAAGAGCTTTTCAATGAAATTCACGCCCAGGAAACCGGGGTATTGATCGGCCTGATCACCAAAGAACCGGAGCTGGAGCTGGATAACATCTTTGATGACAATTCCTCGGCAATTGATCAATTCATCAAAAGCACCCTCAGTAAATCCAAAAAATTGCTTTCTGAAGATAAAAACAGCATCCGCATCAACCCCCCGAAAGATTATCAGATTCAGGATAGCGATCTGGCGATCGTCCTGAAATCGGAGCCGGCATGATGAGCTCGGAATTGCTGCAAAAAGTAAAGGTCTTCGATAAGCTTAGCCTGGCAGAATTGGAGAGCCTGAGATCCCATCTGCAATTGCATAAATATACGAAAGGCGATTACATCCTCACCGAAAACAGTGTGGGAGATTGCATCTTTATCCTGGTGAAGGGCACTGTAAGAGTTACCAAAGATCTGGTTAAAGGCTTCGATCAGGATATCGCCAACACCCAGAAGGTGCTGGCAACTCTTAATGAGGCGCACTTACCTACCTTTGGCGAAAACGGCATTTTGGGACAAGCACCCCGCACTGCGAACGTGATTGCCGCCACCGATTGCGACATATATACTCTCGCTAAGATGGATTTTGATCGCTTTGCGGCAGAAAATACCAAAGCAGCATATCACATCATGAAAAACATCGCCGAAGTGCTGAGTCAGCGCCTGAATATCACGGACGAAAATTTGGTGAAGCTGGCAACAGCACTCTATATTGCAGTTCAAAGCTGATGCCTTCCCCAATGCCTCAGCGTAGCTTTAGCAATCTTTAAAGCTTGGATGCTGCTGTGGTGATAGCAGAATCTGGCGATGATATTGCGCTATTGCCCGGATGAAACCTTAAGGGCGAAGTGTAGAAGCGGCATCCTGCCGCTTTTTGTAGCCCCGTATTCCAGACGCTAGAATGTAGAAGCGGCATCCTGCCGCTTTTTGTAGCCCCGTATTCCAGACGCGTGTTATTAAATAATGTGCAAATAAGAGCCGCACCGACAATAAAGTTCAAAGACCTTTTCAAGCAAGCGGCCACGATTTTGAAGAATAAGAATATTTAGTGCGCATGAGAGCTCAATTTATTCATCGTAAAAACGTAAATTCCATTGACATTCATCCCCATTTAAAATCAAATGCGCTAAGCTGCTATAAAGCGGGATTATTGCATAAAAAAAGCCCAAAAACAGGAACGCGGATGAATCAGGAACTTATGATACAGCAAATCAAAGAAATTGTGCGCAAGGGAATTTGTATTTCCTGCGGGGCTTGTGTGTTTCTGGATCAGAGCGGGAAATCGAAAATGATCCAGAGCGAAAAGGGACCTCTACCCTTTATCTCCACCCGGGCGAAATTTGCAGTGGATCCGCTATTGTATTGCCCTTCCAAGGGGATAGACTACTGGGGCTTGTATAAATCTCTTCAGGGTAGTTTGCCGGCTAACCATCTAATAGGCAAATATATATCGCTAAATACCGGCTTTAGTAATGATGACGGAATCCGGGCAAATTCATCTTCAGGAGGCATACTAAGCCATAGCCTGACTTACCTTTTGGAGCAGGGATTGGTGGATTACGTAATCTGTGCCATGCAGGGACTGGGCAATGCCGGGCATGCCGGGGCGGTGATCACGAAAGAGCCAAGCCGGATCCGGGAATGTGCGCAATCTATCTATCAACCGGTGGCGATGCTGGAGGTTTTAGCGCAAATCGACATCAGCAAACGCTATGCCATCACGCTTTTACCGGAACAGTGTGCCATTCTCAGGCAAATGCAAATCGATGGCATTCCACAGGCGGGGGCGATCAAATATGTCCTGGGTACCTATACCGGCACTCAGATCTATCCTGCAGCGCTGAAATATTTTTACAAGAGACTTCATATCAAAGAACAAAGCGATATCGAGTACATCAAATGGCGAGCAGGAGCATGGCCTGGATATTTGGAGATAAAGAGCAAGAGAGGGCAGGTGATTCGCTCTCGTAAGATATATTACAACTTCCTGATTCCCTTTTACATAAGCCATGGGAGTCTGGTGAGCATAGATTTTGCCAACGAATTTTCCGATCTTTCGGTGGGTGATGCCTGGAATCCGAGCTTTGAAGCGCAAGGTGGGGGACACTCCGTGATCTGTATCCGCAGCCGGGAAATGGCTGATATTCTGGAGCAGATGAGAGCGAGCGGAAAAATATCACTGAATGAAATCACATGGGAAGAAGCCAGCAGAATGCACGGACATATGTTGGATTTCAAGAAAAGGGGATCTTTCATCCGCATCAAATATCTGCAGATATTGGGTCGTCCGGTGCCTCGCTATGGTGTGAAGCCACGTCAGATAGGCTTTAGCCGCTATTTAGTGGAAGCAGTGAATTTCTCTTTGTTTATGCTTGCGGGGCATCCGTTCTTCCGGGCATTATTGAACTATATCCCAGAGCCGGTTTTAGGCGCTATTTTCAATTTCCTGAGGCTGCGTTGGAAGAGCATGAGCAAGCCCACCAAGCGTAAGGGCCTGGCAGAATATCAGCTTGAGGTGCAAGATGCAGGATAAATTTCGGCAGATACTGAAGAACATGGCGCCGAGGATATTGAGCCAGATCTGTCGGGATCCCGGCTCGCGCTTTTACGGCTCCTGCGATCGCAACTGGTGGCATTATAAAATCCGGGATTTCTCTTCCATAATCTTGCAGCAAGCGGGTTATTTCCTCTATGAAAGTTCGTTGTTGCCGGATTTTGCCAAAGAAGCAGAAGGATTTCAAGAATATGCCCGAGCCACAGTGGAATTTTGGGCACGAAGGGCAGAGCGATATGGCGCATTTGAGGAGTATTATCCTTGGGAACGTGGTTATCCCGCGCTGGCTTTTTCTACTTTGAGCGCTGCAAAACTTATCTACCATATGTCCTTGGATGGCAGGCAATACAATCCGGCATTGGCAAAGGCGGCAAAGCAACTGTTGCAAAGAAGTGAACATCTTGCCACAAACCAATATCTGGCGGGAGTGGCGGCGCTTTTCTATATACATAAAATCCAGCCGGAGCTGGTGAATCCTGCCAGAGTGCAACAAAAGCTGGAGGGGATCCTTTTCCGGCAATCTTCTGAAGGATGGTTTGAGGAATATGGGGGACCGGATCTGGGTTATCTATCCGTGGCAATTGACTGTCTTTGGGATATATACGATCTGCATCCGCATAAGCAAATCCAGGAGGCAATCGGCAAGGCTATTGGCTTTATCGATAGCGTGTTGATCGAAGAAAGCAGTATTGGGCAACATAATGCTCGTAATACGGATTATTTGGTGCCTTATGGCATAGTCCGGGCGGCTTGTGAAAAAAATGAAAAGCTTTGCCTTCCTGCAAGAAGAGTGGCAGAGAAAATCTTTGGGCAAATGGATGTGCCGGAGCACTTTGTGCATGCGCTGGATGATCGCTATATCTGCCATTACACGGGCCATTCCTTTGCCCGGGCATATGCGCTGTTGCTCGAAAATGGCTGGGTGAGAGCTGCTGAGGCTGCAAATGCCCCAGAACAGCAATACTTTTCCGAAAGCGGATATTACATTGTTAAAACGGAGAAATTTAGAGCGATCATTTCTGCCAAAAAGGGTGGTAACATCAGCGTGGTTCATGCCAATGGAGGCACATTTAATGATTATGGCAAGCGGTTTGAGCAGGGCAGGAATTGCTATGTAACAAACTGGTGGGGAGCTTCAAGGACGCGGAAGGTGGAGCAGAATTTTATTCACATCATGGGAGACTTTGTAAAAACCACAGAGCAAAATAGCAATCCGCTGTTACATCTGGCACTCAGGTGCGCAAGCCTGATCTTGGGTGAGGGGATAATTTCGGTACTAAAACAACGGATGATTTTCCAACGCAGCGATTCAACTTATTGTTTTCAGCGAGAAATCACCTGGCAGGAAAATTCACTAATGCTGGAAGACCGTGTATCCGGCATCAAGAATGCTTCTCTTTTGGAGGTGGCTCCAGTATTTTCCCGGCGTCACGTGGCAAGCGCAGATAGTTTCAATTCCCAGAATATATCGCTTTTTCAGGCTTGCCGGGTGAAGCGGGAAATAAAGGAGGAAGGGGATACAATCCTCTTTATCACGCATGTGGAATTTTAAAGAACAGACACGGCTTTTTATGCGCTTTTTGGCATCCGGTTTGCCTTCATTTCTGCTGGCAATTCCGCTTAACGTATTTCTGGTGCAAGTATTGCTAATTCATAAAGTTACGGCATATTGTCTGGTGCTTTTGTTTCAGATCACGCTCAATTTTTTCGTCTTAAAACGGTTTGCCTTTCGCTCTCCAGAGGGTTCCACCGCAAGAAAATTTGGCATATTCATGCCGGGTATAATTGTCTTCAGGATTCTGGATGCGGCGTTGTATGCCTTTTGGGTGCAGACGGTTGGCATCTATTATCTATTTGCCCAGATTCTTAACGTGGGGCTGTTTTCCATTGCAAAATTTATCTTTTCCAAAAAAGTGTTTGAGGGAACAAAATGAAGCTAATCATACAAATCCCCTGTTATAACGAAGAAAAAACCATCGCCCGGACTATCAATGATCTTCCGCGGAACATATCCGGGATTTCCCAAATTGAGTATCTGGTAATTGACGACGGGAGCAGCGACTCCACTGTGGATGTTGCCAGAGCTGCCGGGGCGCATCACATCATCTCCAACGGCACAAATCGGGGTCTGGGCTTTACCTTCATGGAAGGCTTGCGTTACTGTCTGGCTGAAGGGGCAGATATCGTTGTGAATACAGATGGAGACAACCAATATTGCGGCTCGGACATCCCGCTTTTGGTGCAGCCGATTCTCAATAAAGAAGCAGATCTTGTGGTGGGATGCCGTCCCATCAAGGATCATCAGGAGTTTTCACCCTTTAAGAAGATGATGCAGAGCTTGGGATCTTCTACCTTGAGAAAGATCTCCAAGACGGATGTGCGCGATGCCGCATCCGGTTTTCGCGCTTTTAGCCGGGAAACTTGCATGCGCATAAATGTCTATTCCCGGTTTTCATACTGTATGGAGACGCTTATTCAAGCGGGAACGGGGAATCTGAAAGTGCTTTCTGTGGATATCCGGGTGAATCCTAAAACCAGGGAATCCCGGCTTTTTTCCAATATTTTTGAGCATATTGCAAAATCCGGGCTTACGATGCTGGCGATGTTTGTCTTGTATCGGCCGGGACGCTTTTTCTTCGGTTTGGGTACTATTCTTATGAGTCTTGCCTTGTTGTTGGGTTTGCGCTTTGTGTATCTGGTTTATATCGCGCAGGCTACTCTGGGGCGCACATATCTGCCATCCCTGATCTTGCTCTCGGTGCTGGCAACCTTGGGGGCACTCAGTTACATCGTGGGCGTTCTGGGAGAAATCCTGAAATATCACCGGATTATCAGCGAAAATAACAGCTATCTGCTAAGGAAAAGCATCTATGATTCCAAGCGTGAACAAAGATAGAGCCGCTCTTCTGTATCTGCTGGTGAATTCAGTGTTGCTGCTGAG
>CAZJJH010000111.1:0-5852 GCA_964546265.1 uncultured Candidatus Cloacimonadota bacterium | reverse complement strand
TTGAAGTTACAGCTTATATTCCCGGTGAAGGACACAACCTGCAAGAGCACTCAATCGTGCTCGTTCGTGGCGGTCGTGTAAAAGACCTTCCCGGTGTTCGCTACCATATCGTTCGTGGAGCTCTGGATTCTGCCGGAGTAGAAAAACGTACTAACTCCCGTTCCAAATACGGAACCAAACGTCCTAAAAAGAAATAGGAGGGATTAAATGCCAAGAAAACGTAAAGCAATCGTACGTGAAGTACTGCCGGATCCCAAATATAACGACGTGATCCTTACCAAGTTTATGAACTGCTTGATGGTTCAGGGTAAGAAATCCATCGCCGAAAAGATCGTTTATGGCGCATTTGAGATTATCCAGGAAAAGACCAAACAGGAACCCCTGGAAGTGTTTAAGACCGCTCTGGAAAACGTTCGCCCATTGGTGAAGGTGGTTTCCCGCCGCGTTGGTGGCTCAAACTACCAGATCCCCACTGAAGTGAATGAAAAGAATGGCCGTGCCATCGCTTTTAGATGGATCATTGCAAACTCCCGTAACCGCAGCGAGAAGACCATGATGGATAAACTTGCTGCAGAATTGATCGCCGCATACAAAAAAGAAGGCGCGTCAATCAAGAAACGCGAGGATACCCACAAGATGGCGGAAGCCAACAAGGCTTTTGCCCATCTCAGATGGTAGCTTGATCCCAGATAATAATCAAAAACCCTCGGTTCTCCGGGGGTTTTTTTGTAAAACAATATGCCCTAAGTGCCGGCTGGATACCTTTTAGACTTTTTAGACACAATGCCTGAGTAACTACATCTTGCAAATATCAAAAAACCCACCCAAGTATTAACCTTGGATCTTATGGTTGTTTTCTATGTACATTTTGTCTATGGATTTCATCCAGCAATTGGACAAGCTCGTGCATGTTTGTATAGGAGCAATCTCCTTCGCATGAATCCTTTTTGCTCATCGTTTTTTCCGCGTTTTGGATAGCTCTGGTCAAGTTGTTCTTCAAAACTGAGTATATTTTTCCAGCCCAGTGCTCATTCTTTTCGTAATTATCTGCTATTTTTTTCATATCTTGTTTCAGGCTATCATAGCTCGGGTAGTATTTGTCAGTATAATGATCATGCAGAATGAACCAATACTCTATACATGGCATAGTTTCGATGACTTTCAATTCATCACGGGATACCTTCTGCGTCCTGCGTTTATCCGCCAAATACTCGCTTGTTTTTCTTTGGGATAAGATAGTATCCATATCATTGACGTATATACAAATCCTTGCCGTGCTCGGGTCTGAGTATTCCTCTCTTAAGAATCTAAACACCTCATTGAATTTATCTGCCTTACCCAGTTTGGGTTCCAATTCTATGGCCAAACCTTTATATCTATCGACCTTCATAGAACTTAAGTATCCCTTTTCCGTCAACCCCGGACATATTATCAGGATTGACTTCTTAAAGCTCTTAGCATTCTGTTTCCTTGCCCTACTCATGAACATTCTCCAAGTATATTGGTCCCAAATTGGGTTTTCCGCCGATAAGCCCTTTCTTAAACAAAGAATCTATGGCATGCTCTTTTCTTACAGGATAATCAGAGACAGGCGTCAGCTCAGTGCTGCCATCAGACTTTCGATCCGTGATCCAGATGCAATCACGGCGTGTTATGCTCTTTTCGTGCATAAGAGAAGTATTATGAGATGTAAAGATCAATTGACCTTGTTCAGAGTTTCTTAGGAACATGGCAATGAAATGAAAGAGCAGATCATTGTGCAAAGAGCCCTCAATTTCGTCTATGGGCATAGTCACGCCTCCAGAAATCAAACTCATCAGAATTGCGCCTAAGCCGTAGAATCTCTGTGTTCCCAAAGATTCCTGTTCAATATCAAGCGTAAAACTTCCATCTTTAGACTCGTGGATGAAGCCGAAATCGTATCTGATGATCCTGGGCACCTCACTTCCGTGTGTGCTCATGTTTCTTTGAATCTGCATAGGAAGTTCTTCTATGCCTACCGATTCTTCATCAATCTTTATATCACTAATAAGGAAATCAGCTTTTCTCAAAAATTCAACAATAAATTTCTTGATAGCAGTGTGGCTTGAGTTTTGTTCGATCAGCTGCTTGCTGGTGTATCTTGTTAAACTCATATTTGGCAACAGAATAGCTTGCAGCTTGAACCTAAACCAGTCGTGTGCCATCTGTAACGGTCCAGAATAGTCTATTGAGGCGATCTTGGCAATTATTGCCTGATTCGGGATGCTTAGTTCCAACTGTTCCTGCACCATTTTTTTAAAGAGGTTTTCAGACCAGTCATAAGTGTATTCATTTGCTCCGGTAAGCTCTCTGGTAAAGATTTTGGCCCTCTTGCCTTTGGGATAATAAAACAGACTCTCAAAATGTATCTTATGGTTGTCTAACACGATATGGTATTCATAAATGACCTGATTACAATAGAACTCAATTTCAAATTCGCTGGTTTTTTCCGTATCGAGTGCAAAAAATGGAATGTTCAGACTGTTATTCTTATCCTGAACAGGATTCAGCACCAATCTCCGCAAAAAATCCAAGGCTATCAATATGCTTGATTTACCCGAAGCATTCGCTCCGTAAATCATTGCCATCTTAAGTATGCGTGTTTTGGGTCTTGTAACATTGAAGACAAAATACTCTTCCTGATGCTTATCTGAAGTCGCCCGAAAGTCCAAAGTAATCTTGTTCCGAATGGAGCGGAAGTTCTGCACACTGAAAGAAACTATCATGACATCCCCTTTAAATTACATAATTTATGTATATTATGGACAGACTAAAGGGCTATGCTGGCATGTCAAGCTAAATTTTACAGTAAATATGCTATTCCGTCTGATTTTCCACGAATAAATTGCTTGCTCTTGAAGGCTACATTAGCTCTCCCCGGATCCTTTATCGTAGCTTTATCTAACATTCCAGCCTGGATTCTCCTGCCGGCATAGCATAATCCGGGCTGGAAATATCGCTGATCCTGGGCTGAACCATCAAGAATGGCGTGACCTTTCACCAAAATCAGGATAAAAGAGGCAAAAGAGATGCATTCAGATGCGAATGCTGATCGTTTTGGTAAAAATCTTGCCACGCCAGGCCTGGCATCCCAATTGACAAAGTGGAGCAGAAAATCTTTCTTTTGCTATATCTGGGTATTCAGCCCAAAAATCCGTCCTATCAGCTAACATTACTGTTAAAAAGAAGTTCTGTAGCATGCAAAACAGCCAATGCCCAAGTTCAAACATGGTTCGTCATATCTCTTTAAAAATATAGCCTTATCTGAAATGCCCAGGTGGGATAAGCTTGCAAATAGGGTGAGATCATTGTAAAGGGATTGGCAGAGGGTTCAGAAGCCATTTCTGCTTGACACATTATCAATATTCAGCAAAGTACTCCTCTCATGCAAAATTCATGATACACGGGATAAATTCAAGGAGATAAATATGCTGAAAAAAGTATTAGTCTTGTTCAGCCTGGCAATATTGGCCGGGTTTATGTGGGCACAAGTAACGATTTTTAACGAATGTGTGCCGCCGTTTAGCGATATACCTGTTGGATGGAACGCAAACAACGGCGGAGGTTTGGATATATATCAAAGTGCGGGGGATGGCTATCTCCTGCTGGACAACATTGATGACTGGCTGGTATCCCAGGCTTTCGACCTGAGTTCATACACAAACATCGAGCTAAGTATGGATGTTGCCACATATGGTTCCGGGACCAGTAATCCTCTTACGATAGAGGTTTCCAACGATAACGGCGCTACCTGGGCTTTTCAGAGCTTTGTAAGCGCGACTCCAACTTCCAGCAGCTATATCAGTGCCGGGACGTTTTCGGTAAACACTTCTGTTGACCCGATCAAATTCCGTTTCAAGAGAGATGCTGCTTCCGGAAGAGGGGTGAGGTTGAAGAACATTTTGCTGGTATCAAACACAGCATCTCAGGATCCTGTGCTATCATTTTCTCCGGCTTCATTAAGTAATTTCCAGTATCAATTTGGCAATGGACCCTCTACAGTCCAAAGTTTCAATATTCAGGGCAGCAATCTTAGCGGGAATATCCAGTTGGAAGCGCCGGCAAACTATGAGATCAGCCGGAACTCAGAGAGCGGTTTCACCGGCTCAATCAGCTTGGAGCCGGATTCCGGAAGCATTGCAGAGACCCCGATTTATGTGAGGTTGCAGGCAGATCTTTCTGCAGGTAGCTACGCCGGAAATATCGTGATAACGGCGCCGGATCTGTCCAATGAGACGCTTGCCCTTAGCGGCGCTGTGGCAGAATATGTAAATACAGATGAATATTTTGTAGATTTCGAAGGAGATGGCGAGACCAAAGGCACCTACGCCAGCGGGACAGTCACCTTGAGCGGAATCGCCTGGGATATGACAGAAGCATTGATTGGAACTCTTAGCAACGATTTTAAAAACGGGAGCAGATCTGCCAGGTTGAAGGGTGCGACGGGTGGTTCAATGACCATGCTTGCCGATAAAACAGGTGGCTTGGGCAGCTTAACTTTCCTCTACAGAAGATATGGAACAGATAGCCAGATTGCCTGGAAAGCTGAATATAGCACGGATGGCGGGCTTACCTGGATCCAGATTGGCACAGATTTTACCGCTGCAGCTACGGATGATGTGCAGACATTCAACTATCCAATCAATATCAGCTCCTCGGGCCGCATCCGATTCCGTACCGAAGATAGCTCCGGCTCTGGAGACCAGCGTTTGAACATCGATGACATCAGTATCACCGATTATAACGGAGTATCGCAGCCGCAGATAATTCTGGGTGCATCATCTTTAAGCGGCTTTGCCTACAGCGAAGGCAGCGGTCCATCCATGGCGCAAAGCTTCAGCGTGCAGGGCGAAAACCTTAGCGGAAACGTAGATTTGCAGGTAAGCGGAAATTATGAAATCAGCCTTAGTGAAACTGGCGCTTATAGCAGTTCTCTGACTCTTGTTCCGGAAAGTGGTAGCTTGATGGCAAGCAGCATCTATGTGCGCATGATTTCCGGTTTGGGTAGCGGAACTTATAGCGGTAGTATCGAGGCTACGAGTCTGGACGCGCTCACCCGGATGCTGAGCCTTAGCGGCGAAGTAAGCGATATCCCGGTGAGTGGAGATTATCTGGTGGATTTTGAAGGCTCCGGTGAAACCAAACTGGGCTATGCCAGCGGTTCTGTAAACCTAAGTGGTATAAATTGGAATATGACCGAGGCGCTAATCGGTGAAAGTGCGGGAGATCTAATCAATGGGATGCGGGTAGCAAGGCTCCGGGGTTATGGAGCATCTGCTATGACAATGCTGGAAGATAAGTCCGGCGGTTTGGGCACACTCAGCTTTCTTTACAAAGGCTATGGCAGTGATCCTCAGGTGATCTGGCGAGCAGAATACAGTACAGATGGCGGTAACACCTGGATGCAAGCGGGAACGGATTTCAGTGCTCCGGACTTTAACGTGCTGCAAAGTTTCAGCGCGATGGTGAATATCTCTGGCAATGTGCGCGTAAGGATTAGAAAAGCGGAAGCAAGCGGCACCGGTGACGCGCGCTTGAATATCGACGACATTCTGCTTTCAGAATATGACGAACCGGAACAACCGGTGATTGCTACAAATCCCAATGTATTATCGGATTTTAGTTATGAAGAAGGCACCGGCCCTTCAACGGCACAGAGCTTCATGGTTCAGGGTGCAAATCTGCAAGGCAATATCCAGATAGATGCGCCAATGTATTATGAATTGAGCCTCAGCGCGGGCAGCGGTTTTGGCGGGAATCTTACCCTGGTTCCTCTGGAAGGGAGCGTAAGCGCTACATCCATCTATGTGCGGCTGGCCTCCGGCTTATCT
>CAZJJH010000110.1:0-5982 GCA_964546265.1 uncultured Candidatus Cloacimonadota bacterium | reverse complement strand
GGATTGCATTTGCCCGCCATCAGCGGCGATTACATGCATCAAGGGCAAGGTGTTATAAACCGTGGTATGGCTGTAGCTTCCTTCTGTATTGGCGTAGAATTTCTCCTGACGCTCAAATTCAGCTGCCACATGTGAGTGTACTATTTTCCCCTGTGGTTTGATACTTAGTGCCAATCGCTGCAGAAATTCCAATTTCTCGGCTTTGGGCATCGTAAAGGGATCGATCTTTGGTTTATGGTGATACTCTGCCACACTTGCTTCCAAGGCAGGAAAGCTGAGCAATTCTTTTTGAAACTTAGCACCCTGCAGGGCGTTTGACTTTGCCAGTTTGATCAGCCGATCAATGGAACTTTCGCTTAAATCCTTTGATCCGGCAAAGCCAAAACAGCCATTCATCAACACGCGTATGCCGATTGCCGGGGAGGCTTTGGAACTGCTGTAATTACGCAGATTACCGTTTACAAAGGTGATATCCTCAAAATCTGTATTTGTGATCCGGACATCGGCAAAAGCGATATCCTGGTTTTGCAGCCGGGCGATTATGTTCTTTATCTTTTGTTCCATATAGATTTCCTAAATAGTTTTGGTAGAAGACGTGATATTGAAAGCCCGGATTTTGGCGTGAGGTGCCTGCGATGAGCTCACCGAAAAGCTGCCGTAGTTATCCGAGAAGGGGATAGTATAGGCTGTGTCTTCCAGTTCCACCACGTTTTCCAATATTTTGGCGATACGTTCGGTAAAGCGCAGATTATTTACCACAGCGCTAATCTTGCCATCCTCGATCAGAAAAGTTCCATCCCGGGTAAGCCCGGTAAGTGAAGTTTCACGCGGGTTGATGAAGTTCATATAATGCAGGCTGGATATGTACAAGCCCTTTTTTACTGAAGAGATCATCTCCTCCAGGCTTTTCTTCCCGGTTCCTATCTTGAGGCAATCGGCAGTATTTCCGTTTTTGGGCAGACCCAATTTATGATGAAAATACTGATCACACATAAAGGCCTTGAACACGCCCTTTTCGATGAGCTTCAAAGGCTTATATATATGCCCGCCGGATCCGTAATCCCTGTGAATCATGCGGGGATCGCCAGGATCGTCGGTAATATTGATATGTTCCGGAAACACCCGGCTATCCTGTTTATCCTCAAAAAAACTGCTATGTTGATCCAGAGCGCGGGCACTCATGCCATAGCTAAGGTATTGCACAAATTCTGCCACGCAACGAGGCGCGAGAATCACTTCATATTGCCCGGGATCCACATCAACGATTGGTTTGGAAGCGTGTTTAATCTTCTGGATCAAACTACTGCGAAACGCTTCAAGATCAAAATAACCAAAGTTTTCTCCCCCAAAGGTCTCCAATACGGTAACCTGGTTTTGCTTGTGAACCGCTTTTACTTCCAGATAGATAGGAGAGTTTGTGCTGCTTTTATCCAGGCCTGCGCTATTAAGCATACGATAAGAGCTGAAATTACAGACAAAGGTACCAAAGAGCTCAAAATCATACTCCGCGGCACTTTTTGCCAGAGTTCCAAGGATATCGGTCTTGCGTTCCAGACTAATGGCGAGAATGTTATTGCTCAGGTGTCTGGCAGTAGCCAGGCTTCTATCGTCTTCCACATCTACAAAATCCGGATCCTCGGGCAGGGAATCAATGATTGTAAGCGCTTCAGCAAGCGCGCTGTCTATCTTTTGGGGATCTGGGTTATCGATACCAAAGCCATATTGCCTTTTGTTTTTGTAGATTGAGCAGTCTATGCTGCAGTTATCTTTGCTGATGTTGTAATTGGTCTGGCTCTGGTAAAAACGCAAGAAATCAGTTTGCCAATCGGTTTGAACGATCTCGTACTTCAATTCCCGGTGCTTCTCAAGGGCATCTCTTAAATAGAGCAAGTTTTCGTGCATAAAGCTATCCTTATTTTATTATATCCAGCTACTCTTGTTGTGGCGACGTTTGGGGCTATGTGAACGTGCCACAAATTCGCCCATGGCAGGGCTTTGGGGAGTTTGTAAGCTGCCTCTCAGCCACACTTGGTCGATGGCTCCACTCAACTGAGTTTTGCCGCCGTCCAAAGTGCTGATCTCGGTAGTAAGAGTGGGATCATAGACTACAAAATCCGCATCCGATCCGGCATCCAGGCAACCCTTTTGGGGGTAAATACCCAAGCGTTTGGCAGGATTTTCACTAATCATCTTCAAACAAGTTGCAAGCGGCACTTTCCGCTTTTTCCAGAGTTCGGAAAGTACCCACACATAGCCATACTCCATCAGCTCGGGGGAATTTCCCTGAAAGAGTTGATATTTGCTTTTGAGCTCGGTACAGCTTGCCGAAAGCAGGTATATCTTGTTTGTGCGTAAGAGTTCCCACAGCTCAGCATAGTAATCCTTAAAATCTGTATCCCACTGCGGGGCGTAAAGTTCCGGTTCCAAAAGGTGCATCAGATCCAGGAGATTCATGGCAAAAGAAATGTCGCTACGTTTGGATATCGTATTGATAAATTCTATCGTAAGATACGAAGATACCCGAGGAATATGAATGGGATTTTCTTGCATGCGCCGCAGGATCTTTTTGATTCCATCCATCTGAGCTGCATAGGAATAGGAATCGTGGGTATCCACATCGTAGCCCTGAAAGGCAAATTCCGTATCGCTTTCGTAGATATCCATAAACAAGTCCATGATTTCGGTAAAACTCATGGCATCAATCGAGTCATTGGGCGATGGAGTCATCAGCAAGATTCCCACTACGCCTTTGTTCCAAAGCTCCTGAGCAGATTCAGCATAGTAAGGATAGTCGTTTACATCCACATGCGCCCAAAAAGCCATATCGGTGTGCGCCACACCATCAATTTTTTGGATCAGATCTTTTAAGTGGTAGGTTTCAAAGATCGCCTCTTCGGTGTGAAAGCTCATTTCGGCAAGGGTAGTCCATCCCCCTTGCAAGGCGATCCTGGTGGCATTGCCGATGTTTTTGGCAAAGTCTTTTTTCGCACCCAGAAGATGGCTGTGAGCTTCTACTGCACCAGGAAGCAAAATCTTCCCTTTGAGGTCTATTACATCGGGCTCTTCTTCACATACAATTTCGTCCGCGGATATCTTATGTATCTGTTTGTCAAACAGTACATTTACTTTCTTCATCGCGGTAGAGCTGGTGGGCAGGGAGGCATTGATAAATAATTTCATATTAGTATGCCATTATCGATATCCCCGCATCTACAAATAAGATATCTCCCGTTACTCCCGAAGAGAGATCGGAAAGCAGATACAGAGCTGTTTTGGCAATATCCTCCTGTTCAATATTGCGGGAGAGAGGTGCACTTTTTTCGATGCGCCGTTGCATCTGAGCCACGCCGCCAATTGCCGATGAGGAAAGGGTTCGGATCGGTCCGGCGGAGATCGCATTTACGCGGATGCCTTTTTCTCCCATACTATAGGCGAGATAGCGCACAGTAGCTTCCAGGGCAGCCTTGGCTATGCCCATTACTCCATAATTTGGTACTACTTTTTGCGCGCCGTAATAGCTTAAAGTGATTATCGATGAGCCCGGATGCATCAGCAATTCCGCTTCTCTTGCCACTGCAAGCAGAGAATAAACTGATATATCCATTGCGGTCAGGAAACCGTGGCGACTGGTATGGTGGAAGGGAATGTTTAGATCGCTGGAAGGCGCAAATGCCACGCTGTGGACTATATAATCTATTCCGTCCCATACCTCAGCCAGCAAGCTCATCATGTTTTTTATATCGTTGTCTTTGCTCAAATCGCATTCATAGACCAGTTCCACCCCCAATTCTTCCGCAATGGGGTGAACCCTTTTTGCCAAAGTTGCTCCAGCATAACTGATTGCCAGCTCTACACCTTGTTCTTTCAGGCTTTTGGCAATGCCATAAGCTATACTGTGTTTATTGGCGATACCCAAAATCAGGGCTTTTTTATTTTTCATGTCCATTTTCAATCTCCTTGCAACTGCATTAGCTGTGTTTCGATCTTTTCCAGCATTTTCAGATTTGAAAAGCCGGCAAATATTTTCTGCGCTCTGATCAAGTTACTGATGGCATCCGCCTGTTCCCGTTCGCCCAGGTGAATATTCGCCCGCAACCAGAGATCATAGCCCAGGGCAGGAAAGTTCTCATTTTTCTCATCAATATCCACAGCCTCAGAAATGTGGCGTAAGGCCTCATAGTGATTTTTTTTCAGATAACTGTGATATGCCATAGCATACAATGCCCCGGAAAGCACCGAGGCATCCGCGCTAAAATCTCTCTTCAAACTTTTCCGGTAGCTCTTGCTTAAGCGGGATAAATCCTCATAAGCAGCGCTGTCTAAACCCGGAGCAAGCCAGGAATCAGCCTGCAGAGCATGGCTCAATATTTGCATCCGGATATTTAGCGGATAGTCGTAAGAATCCACCGCCAATAGCTTTACCTGCCTATAGTCCTCTTGTTTTTGAGCAGCAAATATATCCAGCAATGTCAACACATACTTGGCAGTAGGATCCGCATTTTCTACCAGATACGCAAGCTCCTCGCGCAAATGTTGGTACTTTTGAAACGATCCCTGAAGATATGCCAGACGCGCCAGACCCGCCAGGCAATATGCCTCTCCCCGCAGATCAGCAAAACGGCGATATTGATTTAAGGCAGATTCGTAGGTTTGCCCGCTATCCAATAACCGCTGCTTTTTCTCCAGATTCTGCGCCAGTTTCAGGGTCGCGTCTGCTGCTGCTTTAGCGGGATTTTGCACCGTTTTGGGTGGTCTGGAACAAGCACCCAATAGCAATATCAACAGCGCGGCAACTATTAGTTTAGTTCTCACCGGGAATCTCTTCGATTCTGCCTTCCGGGGCATAGGATCTGATCCGTGATGGACTTATTCCTTTGCGCAGGATAGGGTTGTTATTCAGGGCTTCCATGGTCTGGGTGGCTTCTGTAAGCGCCTGGTTCAGCTTATCTATCATCAGCAATAATTCCGGATTTGCCCGGGAAAGACTGCCCACTATCTTTTCGGTTTCCACCAGGGTGCCGCTTAAGGCATAAAGCGATTCACTGAGCGGAGCAATCAATACATCTCCCTTAGGATCCAGCATCTTCATGATCAGGCTGTCCGGGTAGGCGTAGTTTGCCGTTGCCACATTCAAGCCAGTAATAATCTCTTCCAGATTCCGGGTCTGCGAAGCAATGCTCTGGCTGATATCTGCCAGGTTATTTGCGATCCGCAAAATCACACCCTGGTCGGCATTGTTATCTTTATTCAAATTTTCGGTTAGCGCGTTTATCTCTTTTAAGTTCGAATTCATCAGAGTCAAGGTAGTATCTGCTTTTTCCGTGGCATTGGCGGCATTTACCAATATTCGCATCAATGCCCCCTTATCCGCATTGTCGTCACTGTTCAGTTCTGAGGTAAGAATCCCGATGTTTTCTACTATCATCCCGATCGGATCTGTGGTTTTGGGCGCTAGAACCTTCAGCAATGCCCTGCCTTCGGGAAAATCTGTGGAAACGATCAGGCTGCCTTCCTTTAGGATTTCACTCTCACCCTGGCTACGCACATATTCCAGATTTGTCTTGTTAGTAATGGGAATAGTAGTGCGATAGATGAGGCTGGGGCTGGTAAGCAGATGGCGGTAACGCTTCAATATATAGAAATCTACTTTGATGCTGCCATCTTCACTGAGTTCAAATTCTGATACCCTGCCAATCTCAAATCCCTTATACAGCACAGGAGTTTGGGTAGAAATCCCAATGGCGTTATCAAGATTGGTATAAAAATAGAAGCGCTTTTCAAACATGTTTTGCCGTAGCGCAATAGATACGACAGTGAGGATCAGCACCGCAACGGGTACGATGATGAAGGCAAAAACGATCTTTCGGGTATGCTTCAATTTATAATTCATGGTTTTTTCCAGATGAGTTTAGTCTTTTATGAGGGCACAATTTTGTCAAGTTCTATCTAAAACGGTGCTTAACGATTAGCAGGGCTTTTCAG
>CAZJJH010000109.1:0-5996 GCA_964546265.1 uncultured Candidatus Cloacimonadota bacterium | reverse complement strand
CTTTGCGTATCGAAGATCCAATCCCTTCCTTAGGTAATCCGTATTGGTATATTGCATATATCATTACGGATTTATTCTCTTGATCCGGAGCCAGGAAAATACATAGTGAATACGCCTTCACTTAGCATCGGGATCTATCTTTGTAAGGTAATTTCCGGTAAACACACCACCATAACCAAATTCAGCGTAATCAAATAGGATGAGAAAACGAAATAATCAGTCTTTTTCCAGCAGGCTATCCAATTCCTGGAAGGCCTGAGATGCCTTAAACTGGTTGTAGAGGGCTTCTTCATTGCGGATCTGAGTGGCAAGACTGCGATTGATCTGATCCTTGGGGATCTTTAACTGAAGCCAGGTCTTATAGCGCTGACCTTCAGCTTCCTGCACCCGGCGGGTTTCCATCTTGCCGGTAATAGTCCCGGAAAACTCGGCATTCGCCACCGCGCGCACCACATTTGAAGTAAGCGCAAGCACCTGAGGATCGTTCACACCGGCCTCTTCCAGATAGTTCTTGAGGAGGTTCTGCACGTTGATTTCTACATATTGAGCCGCTTCTGCCAGGGCATTGGAGCGTGCCACATTCATGGAAGCGTTTTCGCTGAGGTTTGTACCCTGACCGTAGGTGCAAACGTAGTTTTCATCACTTTGAGTTCCCCACCAGGAGGGGCGGTAAACTAAATCTCCATCGGCTTTTACTTCTTCTTTCTTGTTTGAAGAGCAGCCGAAACTGATCACTACCAGGCTAAGGATCAACAGGGCTATTAATAATCTTTGCATTTTTACCTCCATGCGCCGTGGCGCACAATGTTTATTTATTTCGGGATGAGTAAAGCATTTTGTCCAAGGAAATGGCAGGCATTCCGGGGTCAAGAAAAATGTTTTCACAAGCCCATTTTCCTTTGCAAGCGTTGATGTTCCTCATAGCTGCTGCTGAACACATTTTTTCCTTGCAGATCAGCAAAGAAATACAGGTAATTATGATCCGCAGGATTCAGCGCGGCGAGGATGGACTCCACCCGGGGATTGGATATGGGTGTAGGGGGCAGGCCCGGGTTCCGGTAAGTGTTATACGGCGAGTTTATCTGGGTATCGGCATTGGTGAGCACTGCTCTGCGGATGCCTTGTTTTTCTAAAATGTAATCCACGGTTGGGCAACTTTGCAACGCCATTCCCATGCGTAAACGGCGAGAAAACACACCGGCGATAACCGGGCGTTCTTCTTCGTTGCCGGCTTCTTTTTCTACAATGGAAGCCAATATGAGTTTGTCATAAAAGTTCTCGATCTTACGCGGGTCTATGCTTGCTTTATGCAACTTGCGGCGAAACTCACTCGTCATGATTGCCAGGATGCTATCCGGAGAGCTGGGCAGGGGGAACAGATATGTTTCCGGATACAGGAAGCCTTCCGGGCTATTGAGGGGGAATCCGGTAAGCCTCCTTACTAGTGCGGTATCCGCTGCGGCACTTTGCATTGCTTCGTAGCTCGCCAGACCATGTTTCTCGATCCGCTTGAATGTGTTGTGCATCGAAAGGCCTTCCGGAAAGGTGATGCGGATGGATTCGGATGTACCGCTCAAAAGGCGGGTCACAGTATTCCAAAGATTTGTATGACCGCCAAACACATAGGTGCCGGGCTTCAGCGCGCCATCGGCTTTGCGGAGTTTAGTAAGCAGACGGAAGGCACTGGGATGGCGGATTATGCCGGCATCCTTAAGTTTGTTTGAGATAGTAGTGGCACTATCGCCTGGTTCCACCCTCAGCACTCGTTCCGCACTATCGCGGATGATGAAAATCTCGTGGGCACTAAAGGCTGCTCCCACAAGTATAATGATAATGACCAAGGTGTAGATAAATCTATAGTTACGCATATTATTCCATATTAGTCAAAAAAGATCTCAAGATCATTGCTGCTGCCATTGCATCCACCATTTTGCGGGCTTCCTGCCAGCTTTTGCCCATTTTCTTGAGCTCGGCTTCTGCTTCGGCAGAGCTATATCTTTCATCATAAGTTGTTACTCTTATATCCATCGATTCCTGCAATTTTTGAAAAAAAACCATAGTTTCGTCTGTCTTGGGAGTGTTGGATCCATCGATGGCATACGGCATTCCCACTACTATCAGGGATACCTGATACTCTTTGGTAAGAGCCTGAATCTGGCAGAGAATACCGGGAAAACCGTCATTGGGGATAACGCTGTGGGCTTTGGCAAAAAGCTGAAGAGGGTCCGAAAAAGCAATGCCGATGCGTTTTGAACCATAGTCTAGCGCCATGATCCGTCCGCTCATAACAGGGATTCATCCCTCCAGATTATGATTTTCCATTGACCATCTACTTCTGCCAAGTAAAAGCGTGCCACGCCGTTTGCAACATAGCTGCTGTTGGATTGCTGATAGCTGAGAATGAGATCAAAATAGCAGGGGATCACAATGTAGTCCTCCATTCCATCCGCTGGATCCCGTTCCCACATTTCCTGAGGAGGAATTTGCAGACGCAATTCGATGGCATCTGCAACCGGGAAACTGCCATCGCTGCTACCGCGTTCAAACATATTGCGCGTGATCTCAATTTCGTGATCGTAGCCCCACCACGAATCCCGACGTCCGTCTCCATCCATATCAATGCCGATTTGCTGGTATTCACTGGAAAGCAGTTCAAACCGATAATCCGGATGCAGAAGATTGCGAAATATATTGATATTCTTTTCTTTATATGCTTTTTCCAGATTCTTAAGCAGTTCCTCGGGACTACGGTTCAAAAGCTCGTCTGAAGATGTGTCGATCAAAGGTGGACGGAAAGGGTTGTTACAAGCACCGATGAAGAGCAAAAGAAACAGGAGCAGATACTTAACCGTTTTCATATTTTAAGAGCCCCCAGGTGCGTTCCCCGGAAGAACGGTAGTCATACCATCGGTAAATGTACCAATATCCATTTTGTTTTCTGAGCTGCAAATCCAGATTGCCTTGGGCAATCAGCTCGCTTTCCGTGCCGGATGCCGGTACCGCCTCGATCTCGTAAGACCGGTAGATCCTGGCTTCGTTTGAAGAAATTTCGTCCTGAGCTTCCAAAGGCTCCATCAGAATCTTGATATCATGAAATCCCGCATGAAGGTTCAGCAACATATCCTGCTCTTGGGAAGAAACCCACTGCGCATCGGTGCTGTAGTCTATAATATCCTGCTGGGCAAAGATAAAACGGTAGTCCGGATGAAACAATCTGCCATAATTTATTGCATTGCGAGAGTCTTCATATGAGAAGTAAAGATTCTCCAAAACCAATTGCCAACTTGAGGCAAAATCGTTCCAACGAGCTTCCTCGCTGGGAGGCTCGGCATCCCGCAGATCAAAGATATTGCAGGCATTCAGCGCAATAAGCACCGCAAGCAGTAAACAGATATTTCTCATAAAATCACTGTGGATTTCTGTAAAGAAGATGTCAAGCACAATCTGCATGTGATTCTGGCATCAGAGCTGACAGGATGTCCGTCATATTTGTCCGGGCAAAGGGAATGGAAGAGCCTGCCTTCCATACAGCTTCCAGATGCCTTCCCACATGCGTTATCGCAAGTTTAGCGATACTTTGTCCCCGGATCCTGCTGTCGCCATAGCAGAATCTAAGCTTTAAATCCAGCTAATCCAGCGCTAAAAGATCAGGAGTGCAGTAAAAGTGATGTGGCAGTTTCCATAAGCATGAGCTTCATTGAGCACGGGATATATCCTTTCTGAAGAATGGATACTATGCGGCAGTTCTCCTACAAGTGCCGCAGGGATACAATCCTATCCGGTGAATATTCGTGCTGCGGCAATTTTAAGAAATGATTTGTGAAGTGATACCATTTCACTTATCTTTGTAATATCCCGCAAGCAAATTGTATAAGCTGAAACAGGCTTAATTCCGGGTTGTGGGTTTATCAATTTTTCAGATCAGGAGAAATCGATGCAAAGATACCTATGGACAATGTTTATGATCTTGCTGGTGGGCAGTTTTTCCGCGCAGACGGCTATTTCATTGGAAGAAGCCAGACAACTGGCGTTGGAGCAAAATCCCGGCTATCAGGCATCCAAGGCTGAATTGGAAGCGGCTAAATGGCAAAAGACAGGTGCGTTTTCTGCCTTTTTGCCCAATCTCAGTCTTGGTGGAACCCTGTTGTATATGGATCCGGCAAGATCAGCCCCGGTGGGTGGACAAAACATAGAGATGAACAAAGATCAGCGTTCGCTATCCTTGAATCTCAGCCAGCCGCTGTTTATGGGGGGAAAATTGTATCAGGCTTATAAAATGGCTTCCATTTCCCGCGAGATGGCAGAAGCAAATCTGAAAGCCGAGCGGATATCTCTTTTGGCAGGGGTGGAGGAACGCTATTACGCTTTATTGCAACTTAAGCAACTGAAGGAAATAGCCGGAGCAGAATATGAACAGGCCCGCAGCAATCTTGAAATAGCAGAATTGAAGATGCAAAATGGAATAATCGCGCGTTCGGAATTGCTACGCTTTCAGGCAAATCTTGCCACAAAGGATCTTGCGCGCTTGCAGAGCGGTAGTGCTTATGATATTGCCATGCGAGAATTTGCCAGTTTCTTGGGAACTAGCGAGCTATACAGCCCCATTTTGATAGAGACTCAGGAGAGTGAAATTGCCTTGTTTGCCGATCTGGATACCGGGGCTATGGAGGCATTTACTACCAGGCTAAGGGATTATGGCAGAGAAAATAATGTGCAATTGCAGGTGATTGAGGGCGGAAAAGACTTGGCTCAAAGAGCTTATAAAGCCAGTAAGGGCAGTTTTTTGCCAACAGTAAATCTGGTGGGGAGTAGATCCTACGATGAAAACGGCTTGGATCGCTATGAGTTTGAAGCTTCAAATCAGATAATGCTCAATCTTTCTGTTCCATTGTTGCCACAAGTGGGAAATTATTCTGCCATGAAGAAAGCCGGCTATGAAGCCGAGAAAGCTGAACACGAGGCCAAAGAGGCTGCCGATGGCATCCTCCTGGGCATGGATGCTGCGTTGATCAAGCTGGTAAGCAGTGCCAGAAGTGTGAAAACCGCCAGGCTATCTCTGGATATCACCGAGGATATGTACAATCAGCTATCCGAGCGGTTCCGTCTGAATATGATTTCTCCGATGGATTTGATCGATGCTGAACTGATGCTTTCTGCGGCACGGATGGCATATACAAATTCTTATTACGATTTTTATGAAGCCCGGTTGGCGCTAATGAGCATGCTGGGTACTGAAGATATAGAAGTCTTGCATACTATTCTGGGCGAATAGTGGAGGATATGTGAAAAAATACTTTGTGATTATGGCATTTGTGGTGTTGCTTTTGAGCGCTTGCGGAAAGAAAGAAGACAGCACTATCGGCAGAGGGAAAAAGGATGATGGAAGTCAGGCAGTGATGGTGGAGCTTCTTCAGACCAGGGACATCGATGAATATGTAAATGTTTCCGGCAAACTGGAAGGGATCACAGATATTACGATGAGTGCTGAAAGCAGCGGCAGAATCCTGGAGCTTTATAAGAAACTGGGAGACTACGTAGAAAAAGGTGAGCGTATCGGCAGGCTGGAAAACGAGGTTAGCCGGATTCGTCTGGGTCAGGCTGAGGCTGCTTTTAACGCGGCAGAGACTTCTTTAGAAAATGCACAGAAAAATCTGGATTATGCCACTCTATCCCGCCAGCGGGACCTGATCTCCGAAGCGGAATTCAATACGGCAAGCGCGGCATTCAAATCTGCCAAAGCTGGTTTTGATGGTGCCAAAGCGGCATTGGAAGCGGCACGGCAGGCTTACGAAAACACATATCTGATGGCTCCTGAAAAGGGCAGGATCTCGTATCTGAATGTATCTACCGGGCAGCTTATCAATATGGGCAGCCCCATCGCTACGATCACGGATGCCTCTACTCTATTGCTCAAAACCGGAGTGGGTGAAAGCCAGATAGCTAAGATTAAAACAGGTCAGAAGGCGATAGTAAAGCATCTGGGCAAGAACTATTCC
>CAZJJH010000108.1:0-6015 GCA_964546265.1 uncultured Candidatus Cloacimonadota bacterium | reverse complement strand
TGGTGGGCGCTATAGTATGAAGTAAAGAGCTTGTTGATTTCGCTAACTGTGGATAGATTTAAGCTTACGCTTTCCATGTGGTTCCCAATCTGGGGCAGTTTGTCCAGGATGTCTATTGTGTTCTTTTGCAGAAGGGTATAGTGTGCGTGATTCGCAAGCGATTCATAGCAATCTGCACAAATCAGTTCGGCATCATTATTTGCAGCAATGCGTGTCTTATGCTGTCCACAGATACTACAGCGTCCAATCTCCGGGTTGATTCCCAATAACATGAATATCCTGAGAAACAATCTCCAGAAAAGCAGGATGCCGTTGTGTTGGATATATCTCAGATAGCTAAGATAGTTGCGCAAGAGGAGATAATAGTCTTCAGCTTCATGATTTGAGATCAAAATATTGGAAATCAATTCGGCTCCTGCTTCGGCTGCAGCCCAGGTAGAGGTTGTGGGATAGCTGGAAAAATCTTCCAGAAAGTTTGCCTCATTCAGAAAATACAGGCCTTCCTCTTTGGGTTCTGTAAGGTTAAATTCATATTCACAGAACCGTAATACTGGCTCCTGCTTCTTGCGCCACCCTTTTGCCATGATGGCGATATGGGCTTTGTTCTGGGCAATAACCCGGAGAATCTGGCTAGTCTCGCCATAGGCTATGATACTGATTACTATTGCCCGTTCTTTGATCATAAGCCCAAATCTTCTTTGGTCTTGCGAATGTCCATCGGAGTAGCAAAGATCGTTTTGTAATTTGTGTAAGTCACGAAGCCGGGAGCGCTGCCCTTAGGCTTGCGAACATAGCGGATTTGGGTATAATCCACTGGAACATTCACGGAAAATTTGGCTTGGGAATACCAGGCAGCCAGTCCGCAACACGCTCTTAGCAGTTCAGTTGGGACCTCTTGTTTGCGCGGATTTTTCAGCAAGACATGAGCACCCCGGTAGATGCGGCTATGGAACCACCAATCTTGGGCTTTGCCAATTTTGGTGGTAATAAAATCGTTCTCTTTGGCTTTTCTGCCGATGTAGATATGCCAGCCATCAGGTAAGCGCAGCTGCAGGATCCGCTCTGTCTGGTTCAATTTGTGAACGATATCTCCGCTCTTATCCCTGGTCTCCAGGTCTATCTCTTCGCCATCCTCCACTCGCCGGATAAGCTTTTCTACGGCATCGATCTCATCTTGAGTACGCTTGATGTTCAGCTCGATGATGCTTTTTCCGTTTTTGGCTTTATGATACTTCTTGATGTAGAAGTTCAAGTTTTGCTGTGCGCTTTTATCGGTGAGAAGGGGCACGGTGATCTCTTTCAATTCTGGATCCAGATAGTTTGTGGTTTGGAACTCACTTTGCCCGGGTTTAATCATGTGCATATTCGGTTTTATTGCCTCAGCGCAGGCTTGGTAATAATCCATTTTCATAGCGTTTTCCAGATCTTTCTTCTGAGAGCTGAGCTTCTTGTTCAAGCGCTGTATCTCTTTTTTCAGGATGCGTTTTTTCTCTTCCTGCATGTTTTTACGGACTTTGGGCGCAAGAATCTGACGATGTCTTTGCAGAAAGTACTCATTGATATCCTTGGTGTCATATTCCGCTGGGATGCTGATGCTTTGGGTGATATCCGGCACAAAACTGGTTTTGGGCGGGAAATAAGGCTGATTTACCAGAACCATGCGCATGGGGTTATCTGCTAGAGAATACTTGTACAGCGCGTCCAACACCTGCTTGCTGTCTGCTTTGATAAGGATTACATTTGGCTTGGGTGGCATCAGCTCGCATATCAGTTCCATGCGCTTCACTTCCTGATAGATATCCTTCTGGCAAAGCCGGATGTGGATTATGCGGTCGGTATCACTTATCGAGATGCCCTCTATCGCACTGTTTCTCAATTGTGGCCAGATCGATATTGCTTCTCGAGGGATGGATGTTTCATTTTGTTTGTAGATGAAGCTATCTTGCGCGCTGAGCACGATAACCAGTGCCGGCTGTTTAACCATGCTGAGATACAGATCGTTACGGTACAAAAATACCTTATCCAATACTGCAGTATAGCTTTCAAAATCTTTAGCCCAAGCGGCTAGAAAGTTGTATTTCATCCTGTATCCAATATCCGTATTTGGCTTGACACAATTGCTACGTGTCACAGAAATGACACTCATAGAATATTGCGATAGGAGTCAAGCATGAAAATCGTACAAATTGTAATAATCGTAATCCTGGCTGCCTTGGCCATTATCTTCGGTGTTGTCTGGATGAACGCCGCCAAAGAGAATAAAGCCCTGCTAAAGAGTAATGAGGATTTGCAAAACCTCTACGAATCTTCCACAGCTACCATCGGTGAGATTCAGGAAAGCCTGCAAGCCCTGGATCAGGATCTATCCGGACAGCTTTTTACGCAAGACGAAATCCCGGATACGAGCCCAGCAGATAGGCGTGAACGAATCATCAATTCTATCGCCAATATGCGGGATCAGATTGAAGCTGATAAAAAGAAAATTGCCCAGTTGCAGACTCAATTGGCAAATTCCAAAACTCAGCTTAAGGGAGTTCAGGAAATCGTGGATCGCCTGAAAAGTTCTCTGGAAGAAAAAGAACGCATCATGGCAGAACTTCAGGATCGTTTGGGCATCATGAATGAGACTATAGAACAAGAACGGCGCCAGAGCCAGATGGAAATCGCTGAACGTGAACAGACCATTGCGGAACGCGAACAGGCTCTTGCTGATGCCGAACGTGAAGCAGATACCGTTTACTATGTAGTTGGAACCCGCAAACAGCTTATGGAACAGGATATCATAGATCGCAAAGGCGGAATCCTGGGCATTGGCAGAGTTACTACCGTCAATAAGGAATTGGATACATCCAAATTTACCCAAATCAACCTGCAGGATACTCTACAGATAAACTTTAAGGCTACCGATAAAGGATACAGTATTCTTTCCAATCACATTGCCACTACTTACAGCGTGGAGAAAGTGGAGGATGAATACGTTCTTACTGTTACGGATAAAGAGAACTTCCGCAAGCAGAAATTCCTGGTAATCGAACTGTTATAAGATATCTCGATCATAACAAAAACCCCGATGCCTGGCATCGGGGTTTTTTATCTGGTTGTTTATATATAGGATAGCACCTTATTGGCTTTGTTTATGAAGGACTTCAGTTCATCTCCGCTGAATGCCTTTTGTTCCAGAAGAGATAGATCGTGAATGTATCCACAAAGGGTTTTTACCTCTTCTTCCTTGCCGGCTTTATCTAGCTCCAGCACTTTCTGGATAACCGGACTCTCGGTGTTTATCACCAGGCTATGGTGTTTCAGCATGTCGCCCTGGCCTCCCATGCGGGATACCATATCCATATCATGCCAGCGGCGCATGAATTCGCTGAACACAATCATACCGGGGATATCCTTCGTTTTAAGGTTTTTTACCTCTACCTTCAGTTCTGTAAAAGCGTGGTTCCCAAGCTCTTCCATGGCCTCTTCACCCAACTCCCTGGTCACTTGGGAGGGCAGAGCAAGGATGTCGAAAATGGTCTGTTCATCTTTTTGGATCTGATAGGGACTAAGGATTGTAGCGGCATTGGGGTATTTCTTAAAGAATTCCTTCAAGCTTTCTTTGCTGAAGGATGCTTCCAGCTTCTGGTCCAAAGCCTGATAAAACACTTTTTGCAAGAGAGCCTTATCCTCTTCAGAAATGCTTGCGCCTTCTTTGTTTACTAAAAGATCGTTAACCTCGCTATCCACCCGGATAAACTCCACCTTATCCAGCTTGCCTTCCAACTTCTGATATAAGTGAATATCCAAAGGTGAATTCTGGAAGATCACCTCTATGCCCTGTTCTTTCATCAAGTTCAAATAGCTCACCTGAGTATCTTCGCTGGCGGCATACCAAATACGGGTTTGTTCACCTTCCTTAGCGGCATTCCTTGTTTTATAATCTTCTACAGTCAGGTAATCTCCACTGGCGCTCTTGAATATGGCAATATCCTTCATGGCATCAAAAAACTCATCTTCTTTTAGCATTCCAAACTTTATGAATGTATTGATGTCTTCCCAATATTCTTCATATTTCTTGCGATCTTCTTTGAAGGTTGCCTGGAAATGATCTGCCACTTTCTTGATGATATATTTGGATATCTTTTGCACTTGGGTGTCGTTTTGCAGAAAGCTGCGCGATACATTTAGCGGGATATCCGGGATATCGATTCCACCTTTGAGAAGCAGTAGAAATTCCGGGATCAGGTCCTCCAAGTTATCTGCCACAAAGACATTGTTGCAAAACAGTTTCACTTCGCCCTTGAAGAATTCGGGTTCATTGCGCAGTTTGGGGAAATACAAAATGCCCTTCAAATTGAAGGGGAAATCCACATTGAGGTGGATCCAGAAAACCGGTTCTTTATAATCGTGAAACACATCCTGGTAAAACTTAATGTATTCTTCCCGGCTCACGTCCTGGGGCTTTCTGTTCCAAAGGGCTTCGGTTTGGTTTATCTGCTTGCCATCAAACATGATAGGGATGGGCATGAAGTTGCAATAGCGCTCCAAGATTTCTCTGATCTTGCCCTCTTCGGCGTAATCCTTGGAATCCTCATTGAAGTGCAGGGTAATCGTGGTTCCGATTTCTTTGCGCTTACCGCTACTCATCTTGTATTCAGTAGTTCCGTCACATTCCCAGAAAGCTGCTTTGCTGCCTTCCGTTACAGAGAGGGAATCGATTGTTACTTTTTCTGCCACCATGAAGGCGGAGTAAAAGCCAAGCCCGAAGTGACCAATGATGTTGGCTTGAACATCCTTGAATTTATTTACAAATTCCTCTGCTCCTGAGAATGCGATCTGATTGATATATTTTCTGATCTCGTCCTCAGTCATGCCGATACCGGTATCTATCACTTGCAGAGTTTTCTTCTGTTTATCCAGCTTGATCTCGATCTTCATGTCTTCTTGTTTAAAATCGGGATCGGCGTATTTGCGCTTGGATATAGCGTCCACCGCGTTTGAGACCAACTCCCTTAGGAAAATATCATGTTGTGAATACAACCATTTTTTTATAATGGGGAAGATGTTTTCGGTATGGATACTTAAGGATCCGGTTTCACTCTTTTTGGTAGCCATTTCTTGTTCTCCTTAATATAATTATCTTTCGGAGATAAGATAGCCAGCGGCAAAAATCTGTCAAGGGTATTTTTAGCAGTCATATGTTATGAGTGCTAATAATGCTTTCCTTGCCTGTCACTGTTTGACTTCGCCTGAGATCAATCCCGGGTTAGTTTACGATAAGTAATACGCTTTGGTATCAAAGCTTTTTCACCTAAGCGCATGACTTTATTCTCTTCATAATCACTGAAATTACCCTCAAACCATTTTACTTGGCTATCACCTTCAAAGGCGAGAATATGGGTGCAAACCCGATCAAGAAAATAGCGATCGTGGCTGATAACCACCGCGCATCCTGGGAATGAAAGTAAGGCTTCTTCCAGAGCGTGGATAGTATACACATCCAGGTCGTTGGTCGGTTCGTCCAGAAGCAGCACATTGCCTCCTGTTTGAAGGGTCAAAGCCAGATAGGCGCGGTTTTTTTCGCCGCCGCTGAGGATGTTGACCGGTTTTATATGTTCTTTGCTGGAAAAATTGAATTTGCTGATATATTCTCGTACTTTCATTTCTCTTTCGCCGATAGTAAGCACATCACGCCCCTCTCCAATTAGGTCAAGCAGGGTCTTATCTGTTTCCATCATGCGCGATTGATCTACATATGAAAGCTTAACTGTCTCTCCCATTTCAAAGCTGCCGCTATTGGGAGCCACATTGCCTACAATCATCTCAAAGAGGGTGGTTTTACCTGCCCCATTGGGACCGATGATACCCACGATACCACCTGCGGGAAGGTTGAACTCGAGGTTTTCATAGAGAACTTTATCATCAAATGATTTTGCCACATTTTTGGCGATGATCACTTTGTTGCCAAGTTTTGGTCCCGGGAAGATGGGCAACTCCTGAGTGCTGCGTTCGGCTTCATACTTCTGTTCG
>CAZJJH010000107.1:0-6018 GCA_964546265.1 uncultured Candidatus Cloacimonadota bacterium | reverse complement strand
TCCAGAGGATACAAGTCTCTTTGTTCAAAAAAATCTGCCGTAAGGGGATCGAAATGAATTCGAATCGGGTATTCCCTGTTAGGGAGGGGACCATAGTAGATATGAGCCGCTTCAAAATGGGTGCCATAAATAAACTTGGGATTAAGCCGGAGGATATAGCAGAACGTGCGAAACACAAATTCAGCTTTGGGAATATATCGCTCCGGCAGATTTAACAAGATGTTTATATTCGGATACCGCTCCATATCACTTATCTTTGGCGGGCAAGATCAGTTTCTTCAATGCCTCAGAGACATCACTTACAAAAGTGATATCCATACCGGAAAGAATTTCGTCCGAAAAATCCGCAATGCTTTCCCGGTTCTCTTCCGGTAAAATCAGCTTTTTGATGCCGGCACGTTTTGCTGCCAGGATCTTTTCTTTGAGACCACCAATGGGCAAGACCTTGCCTTGCAAGGTTACTTCGCCGGTCATGGCAATGTCGTGTTTCACCTTGCGCTGCATGAACAGAGATGCCAGGGCGGTGGTAAGAGTAATACCGGCTGAGGGGCCGTCCTTGGGAACCGCTCCAGCGGGAAAATGAATATGGATGTCGTAGCTGCTGAAATCCTTGGGGTTGATCTTGTACTGTTGATGATGCGCCTTCAAGTAGCTGAGAGCGATGCGGGCAGATTCCTTCATTACCTCTCCCAACAAACCCGTGAGCAATACAGCCCCCTTGCCGGGCATCCGAGTAGTTTCACAGAATAGAATTTCGCCGCCATAGCTGGTCCATGCCAGGCCCGTGGCTACGCCGATCTCTGCCTTCCGATTTGCCAATTCATGGCTAAACTTGCGAGGTCCCAGATATTTTTGGATATCCGCAGCCTTGATATCATAAGGGCCTTTGTTCCCGGAGGCAGCTTCGCGGGCAATCTTGCGAAAAATGGAGCCGATCTTTCTCTGCAGATTCCGCACTCCGGCTTCGCGCACGTAGTGGCGGATAATCTCTTGCAGAGCAGCCTTATTCAAACTGAGTGAAACATCAGCCAAACCATTGTCATCCTTTTCTCTGGGAATCAGATAGCGCTTTGCAATAGCAATTTTATCGTGCTCCAGATAGCTGGTAAATTCTATGATTTCCATGCGATCCCGCAAAGGCGGCGGGATGGTATCCAAGGAGTTCGCTGTGGTGATGAACATCACTTCAGAAAGGTCAAAGGGAAGATTTAAATAGTTATCCACAAAGCTGTTGTTCTGTTCCGGATCCAATACTTCCAACAGGGCTGAAGCCGGATCACCTCTAAAATCCCGGCCCAGCTTATCAATCTCGTCCAGCATAAATACTGGATTTGCAGTACCCTGGCGCTTGATCTCGGTAATGATCTTGCCCGGCATCGCGCCGATGTAGGTGCGGCGATGACCGCGGATTTCGGCTTCATCATGAATTCCCCCCAGGGACATCCGAATGAACTTCCGATTCAAGGCGCGAGCCACAGATTTCCCGATCGAGGTCTTTCCGGTTCCGGGAGGCCCCACAAAACAGAGAATAGGACCCTTCAACTGACCCTTAAGTTTCTTTACGGCAATATATTCCAGAATGCGCTCTTTGGGTTTTTCCAGACCATAGTGATCCTTAGTAAGCACTCGCTCGATCTTTTTTAGGTCCAATCTGTCTCTGCTATATCTGGTCCAGGGCAGATTCACGATCCAATCCAGATAGTTACGAATCACGCCGTATTCACTGGAAGCCGGCTGCATCACCGATAAACGCTCCAGCTCGTCCTGAGCGACCTCGGCCACATAGTCAGGAAGATTGTTTTTTTCGATCAGATCCTGCCATTTGCGGACCTCTTTGCTTACTTCATCAGTTTCGCCCAACTCGCGGCGGATTGCATCCATCTGCTCACGCAGGTAGTAACGACGTTGATCCTCATTCATCTCTAGCTGGATATTGTTGCGAATGTGGTTTTCCAATCGCATCTGCCGGATCAGCTCAGCCAGGCAGTTATTCAAATATTTATAGCGCTGTTTGATGTCTATCAATTCCAGGATGCGCTGCCGGTCTGAGATCTGCAATTCGATGTTTCCCGCAATGATATCTGCCACTCTGCCAGATTGCTTTATGCTGGAAAGTCCGGCAATCATATCCCGGTTCATCAGGCTGCTTTCCTGGGATATCTTATCCAGCAGTTCCAACGCAATCGTGCGGTGAGCCTGAATCTCCATTTCGTCGCTGGTGGGCTCTTGGATTACTTCCACATCCACCATGATGAAGGGTTCATGCTGGGTAGCACGCTGCATCCGGATCCGGGAAGTTCCCTGCAAGAGCAGACTGATGCTCCCATCCTGGTTGCGCAGCATTCTCAAGATCGTAACGGCAGTGCCGATGCTCTCCAATTGTTGAGCATTTCCTTCTCCACCGCGATCCAAAAAGAAAGCCATCAATTTATCATTTGAAAGCGCATGATCGACTACCAGCTTGGATTCCTCATCGGTAACCACAAGAGGCATCAGCAGATACGGGAACATCACCACATTGTTCAAATGTAGAACTGGCAAAGTTCTGGGAATCCTGCTGTTGTTATCTTCCATTTTGCACTCCTTGATTTCTGTTTTACTATATGGATAAAGCATTTTAAGCAAAAGGCAAGGATCAGGGAGGGATGAAATTTGACAAGGAAAATTTGCTTGACTTGCTGCTATGTTATATTTTAGTGACATAAACTGAATTGGTGGAATAACAACGCATGATATCTATCTTTATAGACCATAAATTAGAACGATTTTCCAAAGAAATACGCTATAGCTTCGATTTTATCTTCCAGGTACTGGGTTTTGCGCATCGCTATGTTCAGGATCCCGAAGCACTCAAACCACAGGATGTCGTTATCCTGTATAGTTTTAGTGAGCCGGACGAGGAGCAGATAAAAGCCTTGGCGAAGCATTATATAACCATCTATATTACTTGCGATATCAAGCTCTATGAGCCGGGCGCGTTGAACGCTGAGACTCTGCGCAGATACATGAAAGAGAAGAAGCTGCTTTACCCAACTCAGATAATCTGTAGCAGGGCTTTCCACAACGTGGCCGAAAACTATATCGATCAAGAGATAAGCGGAGGCAAGATCAATTTCGACCTGGTGGGCAATGTGTTCTTTCACCTTTCCGGAACCGAACGTAATTACTATAGCAAAGCCAGTGGTAACGAGCGTTACAACGAAGAAAGCAGCGCTTTCTACACCCACCGCAATACACCCACGATAGATAGTCTGCTGTGGCTTTTGGAATCCATGATCAAAGAACACGCCCTGCATAAAAAACAAATCCTGGCGCAAAAATGCTATTGGCCGGAAGCGCAAACAGCGGCAGTTTTGCTCTCCCACACGGTAAACGATCTGCAAAAATGGAATCTCCCCTCACTCATACTTTCCATCGCGGACGATTTCAGCATGCTTTTCACCCTTAAGTTCCGCCAGCTTTTTCACGCGTTATGGGGCAAGATCCAGTATCTCTTTACAAACTACGAGTTGTATTGGAACTTCGATGAATTTCAAGAACTGGAGCAAGAAAACGGATGCCACTCTACTTTCTTTCTGGCCACAGACGAATGTGAAGAGATCGATTACGGGCTGGAAGATCCCGATCTGCAAGAAGAAATCCAAAAGATTCTCAGCCGTGGGAATGATATCGGACTGCTGCTGCCTAACGATAAGATCAATCGGGATGAGATGTTGAGCCGGAAACAGGTCATGCTGCACCAATTGGCGAGGGATCAGATCGGTGCTCAGCAATTGGCTTACACGCTGAATGACGAAATTCTGGCTTTACACGATAAGATTGGCTTACTCTTCAGCCAAAGCGCCGCCTTCAAGGACTATCCGGGCTTTTATTTTGGGACATCCTTTCCTTTCCAACCGTGGTTTGGCAGCAAAGCAAACTACCTGATGTTACCAACCACATATCAGGACCAGTATCTGCGAGTAAATAAGCACAAGATTTTGGCTCTGGAAGACGCAAAAGCCCAGATCAAGAGCTATTTCCAACAGATTCAACGCACTCATGGAATCTTCGCGCTGGATTTCTCGCTTGCCTCATACAGCGATGTCCATTACTGCCACAAACTTTATGCCTATCTATTGGCGCTGGTGAAATCCGTCCCCACCTGGGTATGCACAGCCAAGGACCTGAGCCACTGGTGGCATAAACGCGGTAAAGTTACCATCGAGGAAGGAGAATATGAGATCGCGGTTTACTTCGATGATGATATAGATCACTTCTGTCTGCAGATTCATGCCCATAGCAAGATTCGCGAAATCGACGGTCACAAAGGCAAGATCGATGGTAACCTGGTACGCTTTGCCAATGTGAAAGCAAAGTCCTTTGCCATTATAAGGTTTGTGCAGTCGTGAAAAAGAAGTTGCTGCATCTTCAGCTCTTACCAATCCTGAGTGGAGTTCAACGCTTTTCTTTGCATCTGCTGGATGGTTTGGATCCGGAAGAATACGATATCTATGTAGCCAGCAAAGCCGGTGGAGAGCTACAAAAAGAGGTGATATCCAGAGGCTGGCATTATCTGCCAATTTACTGCCTGAAACACCCCATCTCTCTTTTAGATATTGCGGCCTTCATCGAGATTCTTTATACCATTTGTAGATACAGATTTCACATTGTGCACACCAATTCCTCAAAACCGGGCTTATTAGGTCGCTTAGCCGCCAGAATTGCCAGGGTCCCCCGCATCATCCATACAGTACACGGTACTCCTTTTCAGAATCACCAGCCTCCGGGGGTGCAGCGCGTCTTTATGGAGCTGGAGAAACTGGGAAACCACTTTGGTGATGTAACTGTTTTTGTAAATCACTCCGACCGCAAAAGATGCCTTGAGCTGAATCTGCTACCCTCCCGGAAAGCAGTAACCATATACAATGCAATGGACCCAGTCTGCTTACCCCGGCTCAACCCCAAACAACCTACCGCAGTCATCACTATCGGTAGCACAATCCGCTTTTCGGATCAAAAGAATGTAGTCTCTATGATTACAGCAGCATGTAAAGCCTGCCACCGCCTGAAGGGCCTGAGGTTCATCTTTTTAGGAGATGGGCAGCATTATGAGCTTTGTCGCAGCATCGTGGCCTCCCATCGGCTCAGCGAGCGAATCTTGCTCCCCGGATGGGATTCTGAGGTGGAGCCATGGCTGAAAGTATTCGATTTATTCATCCTTTACTCCCGTTGGGAAGCGATGCCCTTTAGCATTATTGAGGCTATGCGCTTTAGTTTGCCGGTGATCGGTTCAGACATCCCATCCATCAGAGAATTAGTGAACACTGATAATGGCTGGCTGGTTCCCCTGGATGATGATGAGGCCTTATTGGAAGTGTTTCAGGAAGTCGTTTCCCAGCCGGCTCGGATAGCGGAAAAAGGCAAGAATGCCTACCACTGGATTAACCGGATCTCCAATTACAACTCAATGATAGAAGCATATCGTGATGTATATGATAATCAGCCCTAAACCCAAGATAGAAACGAGCCCGGCTTCCCGCTACGGACTCAATACCCACTAAGGTTGGCATTGTGTACGCTTACATAGCAATTGCCTCACTTACTATACTGATTTCCACATTATTGTTGGTTCCCTGGAACATGCGGTTTTCCACCAAACATGGAATTCTGGCCTTACCCAATGAAAGGCGTATCCACCACAGAGCAATCCCCGAAGCGGGAGGACTCTCTATTGGCATCCCGATAGTTATCACGCAGCTTTTTTTCGCCCTGTTTACCCGGGGAGATGGTATCAGCCGTTTTTTCTTTGAGCTCTCGATTGTTGGGATCCTGGCTATGACTTTTGGGATTATCGACGATCGTTTTGAAAGCACTGCCCGCGTCAAGCTGCTCTGGCAGATCATTTTGGGGATCGTAATGTATTTTGTGGGTTACCGGGTCTATTTTCTCACCAACCCTTTGGGAGAGCATTTTATCCTGGGTTGGGCTTCATTCCCCATCACTGTATTATGGTATATCATCGTAATCAACGCAATG
>CAZJJH010000106.1:0-6071 GCA_964546265.1 uncultured Candidatus Cloacimonadota bacterium | reverse complement strand
TTCCAGCACACGCTCATCGTAATCCGAAAGGTCAAAGCCATTTTCCAGCTTGGTTTTGGCATTGGCGGCATCTGCATAGAGGCGCACGGCAGTATTCATAACCTGGGGATGATCCGCGCGGGTCTTCTTACCGATCACGAGCTGTTTGAGGCGGGAGAGCGAACGGAAAGGATCCACGATGGTCTTGGCGATATCGGTATCGCGTTTTAGGAATAGCTGACCCTCGGTGATGTAGCCCGTGTTATCCGGGATGGCGTGGGTAATATCCCCCCCGGAAAGAGTAGTAACTGCGATGATCGTGATGGATCCTCCACCAGGGAATTGCACCGCTTTTTCATATAGCTTAGCGAGATCACTGTATAGTGAACCGGGCATGGAATCCTTGGAAGGGATCTGGTCCATACGGTTGGATACTATGGCGAGGGCATCGCAATAAAGTGTCATGTCGGTAAGCAGTACCAGAACTTTCTCGTTGTGCTCGGCAGCAAAATATTCTGCAGAAGTAAGTGCCATATTGGGCACCAGCAAACGTTCCACAGTGGGATCTTCGGTAGTATTTACAAATGAAATGATGCGATCGATCACCCCTGCATTTTCAAAAGTGTTTTTATAGAAAAGATAGTCATCGTTGGAAAGCCCCATCCCTCCCAGAATGATTTTATCGCTCTGGGCGCGCAGGGCAACCATTGCCATCACTTCGTTATACGGTTGATCCGGATCCGCAAAGAAGGGGATTTTCTGTCCGGTAACCAGAGTGTTGTTGAGGTCGATGCCGGCAATACCGGTTGCAATCAGCTCAGAAGGTTGTTTACGGCGTACCGGGTTTACAGACGGACCGCCGATTTCGATTTCTTCACCTTCCACATCAGGCCCACCATCAATAGGCTCGCCATAGGCGTTGAAAAATCTACCGGCGAGATCAAGTCCCACCTTCAAGGAAGGAGCCTTGCCAAAGAATACCACTTCGGCATCGGTGCCAATTCCTTCAGTTCCGGCATAGATTTGCAGAGTAACGTTGTCTTCTACGATTTTCACTACCTGAGCCAGCCTGCCGCCCACAGTGGCGAGTTCTTCATTGCCAACATCTGAAGCTTTTACGGAGCATGTGGCTTTGGTAATCTGATTGAGCTTAGTATATATCTTTTGAAATGCCTGTGTAGCCATTATTTAGCACTCCTTTCATCAACTAACTTATGCAGTTCGGATTCGTATTTATTGAATTCATCGGTTTCAAACTCCACATAGTTCATCTGCTTTAGGATATTGATCAGCTTGATGAAATATGGCATTACTTCTTCAAATGTCTCGAAGATCAGTTCGGTATTGCAAAGCTCCAATACCAGCTCCAACATGTATTTCTGGCGGGGCATGGGGGTGGAGGAATCGATCTCATCGAAACCATCCTGTTGCAATATCACGCGGTCTACCAATTCAGATTTCCAATATTTATCGTGATAGGAAAGCGGAACGCCGTCGTCTCCTAAAATGTTTATCTGTTCTTGCGCTTCACGTCCGCGGCGCAGAATATCTTTGGCGTGAAGGACATCATCTACCCAGGTGGGATGCACATTGTTGTTCAGATACTCTATCACTTCAGGATACTCCAAATACTTACTGTAGGAGTCAATTGGATCCACGGCGGGGTAGCGTTTACTGTCCGCACGCGCTTGGGATAATGCGTAGAAGCAGCGGGCTGCTTTTTTGGTAGATTCGGTAACCGGTTCTTTCAGGTTACCGCCGGCAGGAGAAACTGTTCCGATAAAGGTAATCGATCCGGAATCGCCCCCGCGCAAATAAACAAAGCCGGCGCGGGAGTAGAAGCTGGAAACGATGGCGGGTAGATCCATGGGAAATGCGTCTGGACCCGGCAGCTCTTCCATGCGGTTACTCATTTCACGCAGAGCCTGAGCCCAACGGGAAGTAGAATCTGCCAGGAGCAGAACCTTAAGCCCCATATTGCGATAGTATTCGGCAATCGTCATCGCGGTATATACAGAGGCTTCACGCGCTGCTACGGGCATATTTGAAGTATTACAGATGATAATGGTGCGCTCCATTAATTTACGTCCGGTACGAGGGTCGTCCAGCTCGGGGAATTCCACGAACATTTCCACCACTTCGTTGGCGCGCTCTCCGCAGGCGGCAAAGATTATCATATCCGCGTCCGCGTTTTTCGAGATAGAGTGCTGCAAAACTGTCTTGCCAGCGCCAAATGGGCCGGGGATAAAGCCGGTTCCGCCTTCAACCATCGGGTTCAGGGTGTCCAAAGTACGCACTCCAGTTTCCATCAATTTGAATGGACGTGGCTTCTCGGTGTAGCATTTGATGGGGATCTTCACCGGCCAGCGTTGAATCATGTTAATCTCAAAGTCTGTGCCTTCTTTGTCCGTGATGGTGGCGATTGTGTCT
This sequence comes from uncultured Candidatus Cloacimonadota bacterium, assembly GCA_964546265.1. Classification (GTDB taxonomy): domain Bacteria; phylum Cloacimonadota; class Cloacimonadia; order Cloacimonadales; family Cloacimonadaceae; genus UBA5456. Next base: position 3,662 of record CAZJJH010000106.1, on the reverse strand, counting down.
GTAATCTGATATGTGCCCTTGGCGGCTATCTGTTTCACTTTATATTCATCGTTCATACCAAAGGGAACCATGATCTTATGTGTGATCCAACTTTCGGGCACGCTGCCAAGCCAGTCCCCACCGGATACAAGATCACCTTCTTTGGCTAGTGGAGTAAAATCCCAGGAGCTGTCTTCATCCAGGGGGTCAGTATATTCCCCGCGGGAAAGGAACACACCCTTCATTTTGTTCAAGTCGTTCTGCAAGCCATCGTAATTCTTGGAGAGCATACCGGGACCCAGTTTCACTTCCAGCATATGCTCGGTGAATTCAACTTCGGAACCCGGTTTGAGTCCGCGGGTGCTTTCAAAAACCTGAGTGTAAGCGGTGTCGCCAAGCACTTTGATTACTTCTGCCATCAGCTTTACTCCGCCCAGATTGATGTAGCAGATCTCGTTTTGGGATACCGGACCCGATACTTCCACCTGCACGAGGTTTTCGATAATCGCTTTAACTATACCTTTGGTCATCGTTTACCTTCTATTTATGCTTTATTTTTATATTGAAATCTTCAGGAAATTCAAAGCTGCTTTCCAGTTTATTCAGAGTATCGTGAAACACTTCTTTGCCCAGTTCTGCATCGGCTTTTAACCATCTGTGGATGATGCGCAATTTGCTATAATAGCCCAGTAAGCGGTCAATATTGAAGTAATCAAAGAAGTTCTGCTCGTCGATCCATTTATTGCGTAAAACATCGTAACCTCGCTCCCGGTATAGGATGTCGTTCTGTTCCCAGATTCTTTGCACAGCATCAAAGAGCGGGTGATCCTTGCCCAGCCCGAAATCTGCGGCGTGGCTATGAGCCAGGTTTTTCACCGTGTCATCATCACCAATTAGATATTTGGCGAATTCCAGCTTATGGTTTCTTCCGTTGATTGCCACGAGAATATTTTTTACATTGCGCTCAAGCTCAAACCACTCGCGGATGAAACGATTGGAATGGTTCGCACAGAAACTGAAGAAAGCTTGCAGGATCATGTGTTCAGCAGCAGGATAAGGGGGGAGATCCTCTTCCTTTAACATTGTGGAAACAAGCTCAGTAACAAAGTCCGGTAAAAAGGCATATTCGGGAGGAGTGGGTAAATTGTTGCTACTCAGCCTATGTTTGATAAAATCAATGAAAGCCTGCCAGAACTCTGCATCATGAAGAGCTTCAGCCATTTCTCCAGGTTCTTTTTTGTAGAGAACTTTTAGCAAGTTGCTGAGTTCAGCGGGTAGATGCAAGAGCTCTATTAGCTGATAGTCATCTTCACTTAATTGAGCTTTGGCTTCTTCCCGGAATTGTTCGGGATTGTACGCCAATTTGGTGTCATCCATGCTGATGGCAGGCAAGCCGGCAATAAAATAGTAGTATTGCTTGGCCATAGAATTAGCTTTCGAAGAGAATCTTTGTGGTGCGGGGACGCAGGTAGTTTTTGAAAAGCTCAGCGAAATCCTGATCGGTGAAGCTAAGTTTGTAGCTACCGTCGATAGGGGAGATGGTAAAGCCTGCCTTGATTTGGGGGCTGAAATCTATCTCCAGCCTGGCATCAAAAACTGATTTCAAAGAAGCCATGAAAGCTTCGTCCAGCTTAGCTTTCAAGCTTTCTGAGAGGCTGAGGGAAGCATCTTTGTTCCAGCCTGCCAGTGCGTCTTTGATCAGCGATTTCACGAACTCAGCATCTTCAAAGCTCGCTTTGCTGGCTTTGTCCACACTCGCAGAAAGCACCAGATCAGTAACTTTTTGTTTCAGAGCGCTCAGGCTGTGCTTACCCGCCATCTTAAGATCGCCCTCGGTATTCTTTTTCAGTTCCGCAGCTTTCTTTTCGGCATCCTGGATGGTGGCTTCAGCATTGCTTTTAGCATCTGCTAATATCTTTTGCGCTTCCGCTTTAGCTTGTTCCAAAATCTTATCGGCTTCGGCATTGGCTTTGGCAACGCCCTCTTCATACACTTTACTTAGAAGGTCTTGCAACTGGTCGTTCATAGCACATTATCTCCGCTAATTTCTCATTTGTGCCAGTTTGTTATGCCGCTGTTTTTTTGTCAATGAGATTCGCCAGAACCATTTTGTCTGTCTTTCGGATTACTTGGTGGAGCGCAGACCATTGCATTCTTGCAGAAGCTTGAGTTTCTTTGTTCTGTATGCTGTCTCAATGCAATCTGCCTGCTCTTAATAGTATGAAAAACCCGACAGTAGCTAAGTTACTGCCGGGTGCATGGTTTATCTCGCTGCGCGTTTGGCACAACGCATCATTTCTTCAGATGTTCATTCAAGAAATCGTGATACTCTTTATTGTCGAATACAAGCTCATCATGCCTGCCTTTATGAGCGCGTCCTTGGGAATCTATGAAGAGCACGCTATCCACGTAGCGCAGTGTAGAAAGCCGATGAGAGATAACGATGGCTCCGGTGCCGGGGTAATCCCGGTTAATTGCCTGCCATAGTTTCTCTTCATTTTCTGCATCCAAAGAGGCGGTGATGTCGTCCAAAATAAGCAGTTTGGGACGTTTGATCAAAGCCCTGGCGATCGTGATGCGTTGTTTTTGTCCACCGGAAACGCTTAACCCGCGTTGACCCACCGGACTTAAATCTTTAAGTGGGAATTGGGCGATTTCGTTTTCCAATTGCGCTGCTGAAAGCGCCAGACGATATTCCGCCTCGGTGGCGTCTTCTTTTGCCATCATGATGTTTTCCCTGATGCTGCCGCTAAACAGTGCAGGTTCTTGCGGAACATAGGCGACGGCATCTCGCAGAGAGTAAAGATTTATTTCTTCCAGATCCCTGTCGCTGAAGAATATCTTGCCAGCGCTTGGCTTCACTAATCCCAATATCAGGTTTGCGATAGTTGTTTTACCGCTGCCGGTGGAGCCCAAAATCAGCATTCTTTCGCCGGGTTTCAAATCAAAGCACACATCCTGAATTACCGCTGTATCCTTTTCCGGATACAGGCAGCTTACATTTTCAAAGCGGAGGCCTTCATAGCGCTCTACATCGTGTCCGCTATGATCATCCTTATTGAAGGTGGGGTGATTCTTCATCTCTTCCAGGCGGTCAATATTTACGAAGGCCTGTTTTCCGGAAACAAAGAGCTGCGGCAGATCCAGGAGCGGATAGATCATCATGGAAAGGTAGGTGTAGAACAGAAAGAAAGTTCCCACGGTTATCTCACCTTTTACCGCCATCCAACCGCCAAACATGATTACCCCGATCTGGGCAAAGTAATCTATATATTGATATATCAGAGATAGTACCGCGTTTAGCTTCACCACGCTCATTTCTGTCTTAAAACGGTGAGCCAGAGCCACATCGAAAAAGCGATTGTATTTTGCTTCGCTCACAAAAGATTTTACGATGCGAATACCGGAAAAGCTCATCTCCAATTGGTTGTTGATATTGGATATCGCTCTTTGGTTGCGTTCGAAATTTGTATAGAGCTTTTCGCTGGTGAAATAGAACACTATCATCATCAGCGGCAGAGGCATTATCGAAAGCAAAGTAAGTTTTACATTGATGCTGAACATCACCACCAAAGAAAACATGATCATGGAGAAGGAATTGAAGGCCCGGAAAATCCCGCTACAAAGAAACCAGGATATCTTGGGATCGTCCGAGAGATCATCCGTGAGTCTGGTTACGATAT
>CAZJJH010000105.1:0-6076 GCA_964546265.1 uncultured Candidatus Cloacimonadota bacterium | reverse complement strand
ATAAGGATGTGCATTATGAAAAAGTTCGTAGTGATGACCCTCTTGCTTCTGGTACTGGGAATTTCAGAGAGCGCGGCACGGCTTGCGCTAATCCTGCCGGAGCACGCTCAGGATCGCCCAGCTTTGGCAAAGAGCCTGATTGAAGAGGATGTTAAGGTATATTATTACAATTCTTTATACATCATCGCGGATACTGATCCCGAAGAGTATCCCGGGTTTTTCTATCCAGCAGAGCTGTCTTCAGAAGCGGAAAAGTACTATCTTTTAGGTGGGGCGAGTGCTGCTGAAGCGCTTAATCTTCAGAACAGAGGCACACTCTATGCGCTCCCCGGGTCGGATTATCTTTTCCTTTCCACGATGGAAGATGCGGATTTGCGACGCGAAATCTCTGGATCTCTGGTGCGTATCGACAACATTGCTATAAAGCGGGTGAGAAGCACTTTTATTCCACCCACAATTGGGCAGAAAAATCTGGAAATGGAGCAATTAGTAAACCTGGTTTCTGCCGATAGTGTGGCATATTTCATTCAGGCTTTGCAAGATATGCAAACTCGCTATGCCCTGGCAGACAACCGCTTTGAGGTTGCTTCTTGGATCAAAGATACTTTTCTACGGTTTGGAATTTCCAATGCCCATTTGGAGGTATTTACCTGGAATGGTACCCTACAATACAACGTAGTGGCAACCATCGAGGGGAGCCAAAGCCCTAATGAATATATCGTAGTGGGAGGGCACCACGATTCTATCACCTATACCCAACCCCTGGTGTTTGCACCGGGTGCCGACGACAATGCTTCCGGCACAGTGGCAGCTCTGGAAACTGCCAGGGTCTTGATGACTGCAAATTATCAACCAAAGTGCAGCATCCGCTTTGTTACTTTTGCGGCGGAAGAATTTGGTCTGCATGGTTCGCATTATAACGCAGAACAAGCTTTGCAAGAAAACCTGAACATCAGGCTGATGATAAATCATGATATGATCGCAAACGATCCCAATAATAGCCAGACGGTGCGCTTGATGCCATATGACGACAGTATGGCGCAAAGTCAGCATGCCGCGAGCTTGGTGGAAGCATATAGTGGGCTTTCGGCAGTGTATGGAAGTGCAAACAGCCATAGTAGCGATAGTTATGCCTATTGGAGCCGGGGCTTCCCGGTCATTTATTTCTTCGAGCTGGATTTCAGCCCGGTGTATCACAGTGATGAGGATGTTTTCAGTAATTTGGATCCGGTTTATTGCGCTGAAGTAATCAAAGGCTCTCTGGCTTGTTCCGTAAGCTTCTCCAACATGCCATCAGCAGTGGAAAACTTAAGCATCAGCGACCCCGGCGAAGGCAATTCGCTGCAGCTATCCTGGCAGAGTGTAACAGATCCGGATATCGAGCATATCAATGTATATTGCAGCACAGGGGATCCCACGATGGAGGAGCCAATTCCGGTATATGGGGCAGATAGTTACACTGTGCAAGGGCTTATTGAAAATCAGCTTTACAATTTTGCAGTGAGCACTGTGGATCAGATAGGTAACGAAAGCCTATTCAGCTTTGTTTCCGGAGCCACTTCTTCCATTCCCAGGGCTCCGCAAAACTTCGTTGCCACGCCTGTGGTAGATGCAATACAGCTCAACTGGCAGGAGAATTCGGAGCTGGATATCAGTGGCTACAAATTGTGGCGGGCAGATCTTCCCGATACGCAGTTGCAGTTGATTCATGAAGGTCTGCTAACAGAGAATGAGTTTACGGATAGCGGACTGAGCGGGGATCCTGAGATATTATATGTTTATAAAGTGCAGGCAGTGGATTCTGACGGCAACGTGAGCGAGTATTCGGAGCTTGCTAGTGGGCGTCCTGCTACACTGGACAGGGGCATTTTGGTAATCGATGCCACTTCAGGCGGTTCTGGAGTAAACCCAATGTTGCCCACAGATGAGACTGTAAACAGCTATTATGAGAACCTCCTGATCGCCTTTGAGGATCACCAGGTTATGGATCTTGACGCGCTAAGCAGGGATCTGCGGCTCTACGATTTCTGCATCTATTCCGGCATCATCTGGCATGATGTGGATGCTTCCATAGACATCTTGCCGGAGGAAGTGGTAAGCGCTCTGGTTGATTATCTGGCCCTGGGGGGAAAATTCTTCTACAATGGTTATTTCCCCACTAAGGCCCTTGCGGGGAATCCGGGATATCCGGTAACTTTTGCTGAAACGGATGATATCTACAGTGCCTTTGGCATCAACGGAGCAGATTACCTCTCGCAGGGCAGAATGAACAACGCCATTAGCCAGGTGGGCGGATGGACGGATCTCCCGGTTGGGGAGCATGCCAGCCTGGCAGCGTTCGATTACCACGTGGTCAAAGTTGAGAGCATTTCTGCGGCTCCGGAAGCCGAGCAGTGGTATCTTTATGGCTCCGGATATCCGGAAGATACTCCGTATGCTGAGCTGCAAGGTCAGTCCGTAGGGGTTTACAAGGAAAGTGCTTTGGGCGAGAGCCTGATACTTTCCTTCCCATTATATGTGATCGAAGAGCAGGCTGCGCGTCAATTTTTGTATGATCTGCTTCATGTGAAATGGGCTCAGCCGACCTCCGGTCAGGATGCTCACAGTCCCGGGTTGGAGTCTTTGCAGATTCTACCAAACTACCCAAATCCCTTCCGGGAAAGCACTTTGATAGAGGTAAGAGGTATCAAGGAAAAATCCCCGGCAAAGCTGAGTATTTATAATCTCAGAGGCCAAATGATACAAGAGATGCCTATCGACGGTGCAGGAAAATATCACTGGGATGGAAGGGATAAGCATGGCAAACAAGTAAGCAGCGGCATCTATTTTGTCCGGATAGATCAAGATGGCAGGCAGGCAAGCAGGAAACTGATCAAGATAAAATAGGCTGTAAATCTATATTAAAAAAAAAGCGCGGAGTAAATTTCTACTCCGCGCAGGCTTTATCCTGTTTATATTTATCAAATGAACAGATTCAGATTGCTCTGCTCGGCTTCTTCCAGGTAGCTGGCTACACCACCGATAGTAACTCCATCCATCAATTCGCTTGCTTCTACGCCCATGATATCCATGCTCATCTGGCAGGCAATCATTTGCACACCGGCGCGTTTGGCTTGCATGATCATCATTTCCAGGCTGTCCACGTTTTTGTCCTTCATGCGTTTTTTCATCATCAAGGGACCCATGCCGGCAAAGTTTATCTTGGAAAGTCCCAGGCTGTTTGCGCCCTTGGGCATCATCATGCCAAACATCTTGCCCATAGTGTCTTTGTCAGTTTTGGGAGCGCCTGGTTTTTTGATCACGTTAAGCCCCCAGAAAGTGAAGAACATGGTTACTTTTTTACCCGTTGATGCAGCTCCATTGGCGATCACAAAGGATGCCAGCGCGCGGTCCATATCGTCGCTGAACACGATGATAGTTTTGTTTTTTCCGCCCCCGCTACCGGCTTCCAGAGCTTTGCCGCCGCCCTTTTGCACCATTGCTACGATTTTTTTGCCGATTGTTTCTACCTTCAGCAGCTTATTCCCGGTCATATTGCACCATGCCGGGACGTCCTTGGCAAAGCCGGGATCGCTGGCGGTGATCTTCAGAATATCGCCATCAGAGAGGCGGTCTACTTCGTTTTTGAGGCGCATGATGGGTCCCGGACATTGCAAACCGCTGGCATCCACCTCATGCGTTTTTGCTCCGGCAACAGTGCTTGGGGATTCCTTACCCTGATATATATGATCGTCTTTGCCGATGTATTCTCCGCTGAAGATATCTTCATTGCTTTGCTTTTGGGTGGCATGCTCGTAAGTAATGTAACCGCCGCTGAGATTATATACATCTTCAAAGCCGCTTTGCATGAGTACTCTGGTTGCAAAATAGGAACGCAGACCAGTGCCACAGAAAACAATTGTTTTTTTCTCTTTGGGAATATCATTCAGGCGTTCCCGTAGAGTATTCAGGGGGATATTGATGCTGCCCTCGATGGTTCCCAAGGCGTTCTCATCCGTAGTGCGGACGTCCAACAAGGTGATGTCTTTCAGGTTCAGATTGCGGATTTCATCCCAGTGAACAATTTTTACCATGCCCTTGATGATGTTCTCTGCCACTAAACCCGCCATATTTACGGGGTCCTTGGCGCTGGAGAAAGGCGGGGCATAGGCGTGCTCAATCTCTTGCATGTCGTAGATAGTTTCGCCATGCTTGAGAATGTGGGCAAGCATATCGGTGCGTTTGTCTACTCCATCAAAGCCCACTATTTGTCCCCCCAGGAGCTTGCCATTTTCGGGGTTAAACACTATCTTGATGGTCATTGGCAGGGCATCGGGGTAGTATCCGGCGTGGCTTCCTGCATGGATGATGGAGGATACATAGGGAATCGAGGATTTCTTCAGCACTTTTTCGGATACCCCGGTGGCGCCCACAGTGAGATCAAATACTTTGGCGATAGCAGTGGAAATGCTGCCCTGATATTTACGAACATTGCCATTAACGATGTTATCTGCCACCATTCTGCCCTGTTTATTGGCAGGACCCGCCAGGTAGGTATGGCTTTCTATGCCGGTAATGGGATTGGGATACACGATTGCATCCCCCAGCGCATATATCTCAGGATCGCTGGTCTGCAAATATTCATTCACTTTGATACCCTTATTGATGCCCAGCTCCAGCCCGGCATCCTCGGCAAGTTTACTGTCCGGACGCACTCCAATAGAGAGGATTACCATATCGGTAGATAAGCTGCGGCCACTCTTCAGACGCACCTGTAAACCGCTCTTTTCGCGAACAAAGGAATTTACCGCGTCTTTCAGATAAAACTCTACATTTTTGGTCTTAAGATGCTGATGCACAGCGGCTGCCATCTCATAATCCAGCGGGGTCATTACCTGCTCCGCCATTTCCACGATCGTAACTTTTATTCCTTTGTGGTGCAGGTTCTCTGCCATTTCCAGACCAATGAAACCGGCTCCTACGATGACCGCATGCCCTACATTGTGAGAGTCTATAAAACTGGCAATCCTATCCGTATCCGGGACGTTGCGCAAAGTGAAGATTACTTCATCTTGGATGCCGGGAATCGGGGGGCGCAAAGGCTCTGCACCGGGTGAAAGCACCAGTTTATCGTAACTTTCGCTGTATTGACTGCCATCCTTGCGACGCACGCTTACGCTTTTGGCTTCACGATCTATCGATATTACTTCCTGCTCAATCCGCACATCCACATTAAGCGTTGCCTTAAAACTCTGTGGTGTCTGTACAAACAAACGGTCGCGCTCCGAAATTACGCCGCCTACATAATAGGGCAATCCGCAATTTGCATAGGAGATGTAGCTCCCACGTTCAAACATTATTATCTCAGCATGTTCATCCAATCTTCTCAGCCGGGCAGCCGTTGTAGCACCTCCGGCAACACCGCCAACTATTAGATACTTTGGCATTTGGTATCCTCCAGATACTTTATAGTCTTTGTGTAAAAGATAAGCCACCATTAATGTTTGGCAAATATCAAATAATGCTGATGAACTGTTTATCTGTTATGCATATTCGGGGCTGGGGAGGTTGCCCCTTATTGTATTGCAACCGCTTTTGTTTTTGCAATTATTCCCGGTGGCATGCCCGGCATTCTATATAAAGTGCATCTGGCGTAAGAGGGCATATATGTATCTGGGAACATTTTATGGATTATAGTACACGATAAGTAGCAGATATTGGTATATACTCTGCCGTGGATGCTATAGATATGTGTTTCTTGCAGAGTTTCCTGCTCATGATGAACCAGGGCATTCTCTGTGGAATACTTAAGGATTCGCAAGGTTAAAGGCATATCTGCAAATAGCGAAACTCAATATCCGGTGGAGAATTTGGGGGAGGGGCGCTAAGGAGGGAAAGTTCGCACGCCATAATCATTCTTAGTCCCAAGACTTCAAAAACAAGCCCAAAGGCAAGGATGGTTCCCGCAGAATAATCGGTGATGGACATCCTGGAAAGCTAAAATAAATGGTTGTTTGTGGAAAAGCGTCAACATATCCTTGTTTCAGTATTTTCAGCTTGAATTGCTTAAGATATTTTGAAATCACAAGGTTCAAGA
>CAZJJH010000104.1:0-6116 GCA_964546265.1 uncultured Candidatus Cloacimonadota bacterium | reverse complement strand
TCCACCAGGTGGCATAGGTACTGAATTTGAAGCCCTTGCGGTAGTCATATTTCTCTACTGCGCGCATCAGCCCTGTATTACCTTCCTGGATCAGGTCCAGAAACTCCAATCCGCGGTTATTATAGCGTTTAGCGATGCTGATCACCAAGCGCACATTCGCCTCGATCATTTCGTTTTGAGCGCGTTCTTTGCTGCGTTCGGCTCGATCTATTTCACGCAGGAGGAAGACCAGTTCATTTCCGGTCATCTTGGTTTCCAGCTCCACCCTGCGAATTTTACGGCGGGCGTTTTTGATCTTGCGCAGGGTCTCCACAAAGATATTGGGATCCATATTGGTTTCGCTTTTTACTTCCTCAAAATCCTCATCGCTCTTTTTGGCACGGCGACCGTAGGTGCAGATTTCGTCGATGGTATAGCGTTTGATCTTGGTAAGTTCATTGATGGAATTATAGCTTTCTTCGATGCGTTCCACCAGGCTGCGGATGCGGTAAACCATGCGCTTGATGAGCTTATCATTGTAGGAAAGGCTCATGAAGGTATCCACTACTTGTTCGCGCAGCTTATCGATTTCCTCCTGGCGGCTGGCAGTGCCGGTATCGTCGAAATCGCAATTATCCAGGATCCCGCCGATTTTATCCAGCGTTGCTTCGTTTTCTTTGAGGATTTCCTTGAAGCGATCGATTATTTTTACATCCTGATTCTTATCGATCCAAGTGCCGATATCTACTTTGAAGATCTGATCCAGACGCACCCTGCGTTCCCGGTAACGATGGAGGAAGTTATACATTTCCCTGAGGGTCGAGCCGGCCTGAAACACGTTTTTATTGATCATCTTTTGGAAGGCTTCTATCTTCATGGCAACGCGTACTTCACCCTCCCTATCCAGCAAGGGGACTCTGCCCATTTCACGCAAATACATGCGCACGGGATCATCGTAGAAACGTTTGGTTTTAAATTTCTTGGGTGCGACGGGTTTGCGAACCGCCGCTCCGCCTTTGGTGATGCGTTTCTCGGTTTCGTCGATTATCTCGATTCCATCTTGGGAGAGGTCGAAAATGATATCATCCACCTTATCCAGGAAGAATGGGCTATTAGGAAGGATGTCGTTGATTTGTTTGAAGGTGATATATCCGGATTCTTTTCCGAGATCCACCAGTTTTTTCAAACATTCATTGTAAGTAATCATCAATGCTCCTTGGCAAAAGCTCTCTAAAAGAGGACCTTGTTCACTACCCGCTTTGTAACACTGCGATACTGACGGGAAAGCAATTCCTTCTGTTTGAGGAGTTCCAGATTGTGGGGGTCTTGTGCCACCGCTTTATCCAGTGCCTCCAAATCCCGTTTGAGTTTGCGGGTTTTGAGGTCTTTGATAATCCCCTTTAGATCCACCTGCTGCAAATCCTCAAACAGAAGCTCAGCCATGCTGTTTTTAATTTCGTTGTTTTCTATGTTATCCAATAGCGCTGCCACATCCCAATCGGGCAATTCCCCGAGCCTTTTTTGCACAAAAGAGAAAAGGTTGCGGTAGAGCTTACTACTAAAATAATCCGGGCTCAGCTCACTGGCAAGAAGATTATAGCTTTCCGGATCTTTTAGAGCAATGCAGAGTGCCATTTTTTCCTGAGGCTGATCCTGCAGCAGAGCTTTTGGACTTTCAATATGTGGGTTCGGAGTTGCGGAGCCACTGCGCCTTAGTGAGTTCAAGAGCGAATCCATCGAGATCCCAAATGCCGAAGAAATATCTTTTAGAAAGAGTTCCCGCTGGATTGCGTCTTCCATATTGCGCAAGGCATCCAACAGCATGTCTATGCGTTCTTTAGTCGGCTCAGAAAGGGTTGGACTTTCCGCCATGAAATAAATCAGATCTCCGGCTTGATCGATAAGCTCGCGCAAGGCATCTGATCCGTGCTCCAGCAAGAAACTATCCGGATCTTCAGCCGCAGGCAGATTCAGGATTCTCACCCTCATTCCCTTCGCCAGACACAGCAATCCCCCTCGAACCGCAGCCTTGATTCCCGCGCTGTCGCCATCATACAGAAACACCGTATTGCGGGAAAATCGGTTCAGCAGAAAGACCTGATCTTCGGTAAGAGCTGTTCCCAGGCTTGCCACAGCGTTATCGAAACCATATTCATAGAGCCTGAGAAAGTCAAAATATCCTTCACATACCAGAGAGCAATCCTGCTTGCTGATGTTGTATTTCGTTTTGAACAGACCGTAGAGTTCCTTGCCCTTGGTATATAGCTCCGTCCCCGGGGAATTCATATATTTCCCGGTGTTTTCCCTGGCTTCCATGATTCTTCCGCCAAAGGCGATTACTTCCCCGGTATTATTGTGAATAGGAAACATCAGCCGATCCCGGAAGAGGTCATTTAAGGCACCGGAATATTCACCAAAGAGTCCGCTGATTTTCAGCAGATCTACCGAGTAACCCTCTTTGAGAAGGTGATTCAACAGAGACCGGTTTGAAGGCAAGGCATAGCCCAGTTCCAGTTCCTTTGCCGTCTGCTGTGAGAACTTGCGATGTTGCAGATATTCCAGCGCTGTTTCGGAGTGTTCAAACAAGCATTTAGCAAAGAATTCCTTGGCACTGCGATACACTTCCAGAAGTTGCTGCCTGCGGGTAGATACCACTTTGCTGCGTTCATGCTCCGGAACCTTGATGCCCACTCTGGCTGCCAGTTTTTTTACCGCCTCGATGAAGCTGAGTTTTTCATACTCCTGCACAAAGGTAAACACATTGCCCGCTTTACCGCAGGCAAAGCACTTAAAGATCTGCTTGGGCTGGCTTACATACATGGAAGGGCGCGTATCGTTGTGGAAAGGGCAAACCCCACGCCAGTTTGAGCCCACGTGTTTCAGGGGAACGTAGCTCTGGATCACGTCCACAATGTCGTTGGCTTGCCGGATCTGGTCTATCAGGTTATTATCCACTATCTTTCCTTGGCTTTATATTGCATTTCTTTGTGCCATAATATGTTATAAGCTACAATTTTACCAGAGTAACACCGTTGCCACCTTCAAAAAGAGGCGGAGTCTCGATGCTTTTCACTATCTTTTTGCGAGAGAGGTAATCTCTCACTTTGGTTCTCAGCACGCCGGTACCTTTACCATGCACGATGCGCAAAGTGCCAAAACCGCTCAACGCAGCGTTGTCCAAAAACTCATCGATTAGGGGCATCGCTTCATCGAATGTAAGCCCCAGCAGCTTCAGTTCTGTCTGCACTTTGGGAATCGCCCTACTGGTGGCCAGGGGAATGATCGGTTTAGTCTCTTCATTGGTCAATAAATACAAACTGCTCAGCTTGGTTTTGAAGCTGATCCCGTTCATATCCACTGTTGCTTGATTGCCATTCAAAGCCAGTATCCGCGCTTCCGCATCAAAATCTGCCACCCAAACTCTCATGCCCACCCTGGCATGTTCAAGTTTTTCACGGCCTTCATTATTCGCCATTTGCAATTCGTCAGATAGATGCACAGATTGTGTAGCAATATCTTGCAATTTTCTTTCCGAAAGCTTGCGGCGTTCTTCTTTATCCAGATTTTTTATCTCACTGAGTTCCCGGTTATACATCTTTTGGATATCGATCAGTTCGCTTTGCATTTCCTTAAGATGCTTTTTCCTTCGGGCTTTCAGCTCATTTTGCCATTCTTTTTCCCGATCTTCCAGTTCTGCCAGCCGGCTCTCCAGATTGCGGGTTTTTAGTTGATACTGATAGCTTGCCTTGCTTAGTTCTTTTTTCTCTTCCTGCATCCGTTTGATCAGGGTGCTAAACTCCAGATTCTGAGTTCCGGCAAGCTCTCGCGCCCTGGCAATGAGATCGCCATCCATCCCCAAAGAGGATGCCACCTCGATGGCAAAACTATCTCCGGGAATCCCGATATTGAAGTGGTATGTAGGCACCAGGGATTTCAGATCAAATTGCATGGAGGCATTCACGCAATCGGGCTGAGATTCTGCAAAAACCTTTAGTGCAGTATAATGCGTAGTTACGATCCCCTTCACTTTCAGCAGCGTAAGCCGCTCTAAAATTGCTTGTGCCAGAGCCGAACCTTGTTGCGGATCAGTGGCGGCACCGATCTCATCGATCAGGATCAGGCTATTTTCGCCCGCCCTGGAGATCATCCTGGATATCTTGTCCAGATGCGAACTGAAAGTAGATAGGGAAGATTCTATGGATTGATCGTCACCAATATCTGCCAATACGTCCGTAAAACAGCCGATGCTACTATCTTCATCCACCGGAACCGGCAGACCGGACATCGCCATCAGGCTGATCAGCCCCACCGCTTTCATCAAGACGGTTTTGCCCCCGGTATTGGGACCGGAAAGTAGCAGCAAATTGTAGTCTTTGCCCAATTCCAGATTGAAGGGTATCACCTTATGGAAACCATTGGGACCTTCTTCATGGATCTTCTTGAGAATCAACAAGGGATGCCGGGCAGCTCTTAGTTGCAATATCGGCTGCATCGTAAGCCGGGGAACCTCTGCCCGCAAGGAATTGGAAAGACGTCCAGCTGCAAAGAGGAAATCCAGGCTCGCCATGATCTTTTGATTGTTCAGGATATCAGCTTTATGCTCCCGGATCGATTGTGAGAATTCACTCAGGATGCGGTAGATCTCCCGCTTTTCCTCCTCCTTGAGCAGCTGCAATTCATTGTTCAAGGGCACGATCTGCGCCGGCTCGATAAACACGGTGGACTTACTGCCGGAACGGCTCTGTATTATTCCCGGCACAAAGGAGGCGGCAGATTCCTTCACCGGAACTACATAGCGGTCGTCGCGCTGGGTAACAAATTTTTCCTGCAAAAAGCCTTCCATGCGCGGTTCAGCCAAAATGCTTTGCATGCTACGTTGTATCCTGCTGCGCATAGAATTGAGATTCCTGCGGATGCCTGTCAATTGGGCAGATGCGCTATCCAGGATTTCTCCCTCGCTATCGAAGATGCGCAGGAAACCTTGCCGGATTTGTGGAAGTGGACGGATATTCTTAAAAAGCTTTTCTGCCCGAATAAGCTCTGAGAAAGCAGGAAGCGCATCGCTTAAGGTAGTTGCAAGATCAGTGTTGATGGAGATCTCACGCAATTCCTCAAAATCAAATATGCCGCCACTGTCGTCTTCAAAAAAATCCTCCAAAGCGCTGAGATCTGCAAATGAAAATTCTATCCCATGCTCCAAGGCGATCTGAAAATCGCGGATCAACAATTGAGCATTGCGCATGGCGTCAATATCCTTCAGAACGGCGGTTTTTGCAGCTTCCCTTTTCCCCGGCGCACTGTGGCAAAGCCCTGCCAGATGATCCAGCAGCAGGCGGTATTCTTTATCTGTCATTCTGCTTCAGTTTCGCGGTTTTTCAAAAACTCGGGCATCTTGATGTATTTGATCCGGTTTTGTAGATTCAATTTGGCAAAGAGATCTTCCTTCAGCTGTTCCACACCTACATACACACGGTGTTTTTCGCCATCTTTGAGAGGAGCCGAGAGATTGGGCATGTAATCCATCAATACTGTAAAGATTATCACCAGGATCAGCCCGTTCAGAAAGCCCAATACAGCCCCCAGACTGCGATTGAGCCAGCCCAGATTCAGCGCCTTGATGAAACGATCCAATATCCAGATTACGAAACGGACCACAACGACCACCAAGGTTAAGATCAAAACTATCGCGATAATGGTGGAAAGGGTCTTGCCATGCCCATATTTCAGCATGAGCTGATTTGCCAGAAGAGGGTAATAATGCCCCACCAAAAGAAAGGCTAAAATGGCTCCGGCTAGCTGGACCACCGCTCCGGCTATGCCTTTGCGAAAACCCATAAAGCTGAACACCAGCAGTACCGCCAATATGCTCCAATCGATTACGCCCATTGTGTACTCCCATTTGCCATAAAAAGCATACAGGGATTTTTGGAAAGATCCCTGTATGCCGGATTAAATTGATAAATAAAGCGCTGGGCTTTATCTCATGTAACGTTGCATCCGACGCTGTATTTTCAGCATCTTGCGACGTGCAGCGTTAGCTTCGCGTTTTTTCTTTACGCTTGGCTTCTCGTAGGCCTGATGCTTCTTTATTTCCGAAAGAATTGCGGCTTTCTCGCATTTCTTTTTAAAGCGCTTCA
>CAZJJH010000103.1:3462-6177 GCA_964546265.1 uncultured Candidatus Cloacimonadota bacterium | reverse complement strand
TGTTCGCCGGCTTCGCGCTCGGTCTCGATGGGACTCATCACCAGTGCCTGTTTGGGGCATTCATTCACGCACACGCGGCAGCTCTGGCAATCGTCTATATATATCTGTATCTTATATTTGTAACCTTCGGCGCCCATGGCTTTTAGAGTATTGAAGCTGGCGGGGGCATCTTTCAGGTCGTCTTCTTTGATAAGTTTGGCGCGGATAGCGGCATGCGGGCACACAAAGGAACACTGGTTGCACTGGATGCAATTTTCGGGGATCCAACGGGGTACGGCGGGAGCCACTCTACGTTTTTCCAGCTTGGCGGTTCCTGTTTCCACAAAGCCATCCAGCGGCATTTGAGACACCTTTATTACGTCACCCTGTTCACGCATGATGGGTTCGATTACATCCTGCACGAATCCGGTGGATCCTTCCGGGACCAATTGTTTGCGGGGGCTGCATTTATCCGGCACAGCTGAGGGAAGCTTCACTTCTACTAAGGCTTCATTTACCTTATCGACCGCGTTCAGGTTCATCTGAACGATATCGTCCCCTTTTTTGCCGTAAGTTTTCTTGATGGATTCTTTGATCAGGCCGATAGCTTCGCTGCGATCCATCACTCCGCTGATCAGGAAGAAAGCGGTTTGCATCACGGTGTTGACTCTGCCGCCCAATCCCACTTCTTCGGCTATCTTCAGGCCATCGATGTTGTAGAATTTGATCTTGCGCTTGATGATGGTTTCCTGCATGTCGCAAGTGAGGTGATTGAATGCTTCATCCATTTCCCAATTTGAATTGAGCAGGAATACGCCGTTTTCTTTGATTCCGGAGAGCATATCGAATCTGCCGATGAAGGCTTGATTGTGGCATGCCACGAAATCCTCTTTACTTACCAGATATTGGCTGTGGATGGGTTTTTTACCAAAGCGCAAGTGGCTGCGGGTGATGCCGCCGCTCTTTTTGCTGTCATATTGGAAATAGCCTTGTACAAACATATCGGTATGGTCGCCAATTATTTTGATGCTATTCTTGTTTGCGCCCACGGTACCATCGGAGCCCAAGCCCCAGAATTTGCAGGAGATGGTTCCTTCGGGAACGGTGTGCACGTGCTCATCCAGCGGCAAGGAAAGCTTGCTGAGATCGTCTTCGATGCCAACGGTAAAGCCGTGGAATCCACCCTTTTGCAGGTGTTTGTAAACGGCAAGTACCATGGAGGGAGTAAACTCTTTGCTGGAAAGGCCATAGCGACCACCGATGATAGTGATATTCTTGCCCTGAAGGGCGGATACAACGTCCAGATAAAGCGGTTCGCCGATGGAGCCCGGCTCTTTGGTTCTGTCCAATACGGCAATGCGTTTCACGCTCTTGGGAAGTGCTTCCAGGAAATGTTTGGTGCTGAAGGGGCGGTAAACACGTACTTTTACCATTCCCAGCTTCATGCCGCGCTCTTTATTCAGATAATCGATGGTTTCGCTGATGGTTTCGCAGCCGCTGCCCATTGCCACGATCACGTCTGTGGCTTCAGGATCACCTTCGTAATCGAAGAGATCGTAGTTTCTGCCCAGAGCGTCACCAACTTCTTTCATGGTTTCTCTGATTATCTCGGGGGCATTCTGATAGTGTAGGTTGCTGGTTTCTCTACCCTGGAAATATACGTCCGGACCCTGCTGACCCACTTTGATGCGCGGAGCATCCGGAGTAAGTGCGCGTTTGCGGAAATCTTCCACCAGCTTTTGATCCAGCATTTCGCCCATGCTGTCGTAATCTACCACGTCGATCTTCTGCAATTCGTGAGAAGTACGGAAGCCATCGAAGAATACGAGGAAGGGGATAGAGGTTTTAAGGGTTGCCAATTGGCTTACAATAGCCAGATCCATTACTTCCTGAACGCTGTTGCAGGCGATAAGCGCAAAGCCGGTATTACGGGCGCTCATTACGTCGGAATGATCTCCAAATATAGAGAGGGATTGTGCCGCCAGAGAGCGGGCGGTTACATAAAAAACTGTAGGAAGCATTTCGCCGGCGATCTTATGCATATTGGGTAGCATAAGCATCAAACCTTGAGATGCGGTAAAGGTGGTGGTAAGGGCACCGGCAGAAAGTGAGCCGTGAACCGCCCCGGCTGCTCCGGCTTCTGATTGCATTTCCATTACATCCACGGTTGTGCCGAAGATGTTTTTGCGGTTTTCGGATGCCCAGGCATCGGAAAGTTCGCCCATGCCGGAAGACGGAGTGATGGGATAGATAGCTGCCACTTCGTTAAAAGCGTATGCCACATGCGATGCGGCGCTGTTGCCATCCATTGTAGCTTTTGTTTGTTTAGCCATTATGGTAAACTCCTTGTATGCTATTTTTTAGATAAAAATCACCTTTTGTATCATCCAAATTTTTTTGCCGGATTATGTCAACGAAAATCGGATTCATATCGGTGGATAGCTCTCTGCTTATTTTTCCGGATAAGTGCTTTCGCGGCTCTTGGAGACTTCCTGAACAGAGAGCAGGAGGAGTTTGCGGAAAGTCCAGATGAGCAGCTTGAGAATTGCAAAGTGGAAAATTGGATACAAGCTTGTAACTAATGGGCTTAATTGAGCTTGACGCACAAGGGGGAAGCGACAGCTTTGTCAAAAATGTTCAGGAGCATTTATGAAATACATATGTTTGATATTTTGCATTCTTTGCACTACGCTTTCTGCCCTCACTGTACACGATTGGAGCGATATCCGCTTCAGC
>CAZJJH010000103.1:0-3362 GCA_964546265.1 uncultured Candidatus Cloacimonadota bacterium | reverse complement strand
TCAGCCGGAGTTTGGGCTCATCTCGGTTACTGCCAGGGTTTCCATGAGCGGAGTAGTTCAACAGGATAATTCCATTGGCGGAGTGATTCATCCGGGCCCCGTATATGTAAATGTCTCACCGGAGCATTTTGGCGAGATCTCAGATCCCAGCCTTGTAATCGCAGAAGATGATGTGTATTTTCAGGCAGCTTATAGTAAACCGGCAGACCGCTTCAATTGGGAAGAAGTGAACTTTGTTACCGATGCTCGAGAAGCGTATTTGATGACAACCGGCGATCCGGAAACAGCCATCTTGAGAAACTATCGCAGCGCAAATCTGATGAATGCTTTAACGGAAGTAGAGGATGGAATGGGAAGAGTCAATCTGGAGCTTGTGCCCGGTGAATTCATGCAGAGCGCGGCTTACGGCTACAGCTTTGTGCGGGGAATAATGTCTCCGGTGAATGTACAAATCCGGCAAAGTGGGGAAGATAGCATCCAGATATCCTGGGATCCGGTAAGCCAAACTCCGGACGGGACAGAAATCACTACAGATTTTTACCGGCTCGAATATGCGGATAGACCTGATGGAGATTTTCAGCTATTGCTGGAAACGGATTCCCCCACGGTGACTATTCCGGCGGGAACGTCCGGGAGCATCGTGTTTATCCGGATTAGCGCTCATAAGAATTTGCCCTGATAACGCTTAATTCACTCTTTTACCCACCCTGGCGCCGGGTGCTTTGAGGGCAAGACGAATCCCATAATGCCGGATTGCATTACCGATATTTGCCAAAGCCTTATTACCCTGGGCTATCTGCTAAATGTTTATCCTCTTAAAAAAAGGGCGGTCACCACGACCGCCCGGATATCTTATGCGAGCGCTTAATCCAGCCCGCTCATATATTTTACAAGGTCAGTTACCCGGCAGCTATAGCCCCATTCGTTATCATACCAGCTAAGGATTTTAGCCATTCTCCCTTTCACGTAAGTAGCACCGCTATCGAAGATGGAGGAGTGATTGTTTCCCACGATATCGATAGAAACTATGGGATCGTCGCTATACATCAGGAATCCTTTCAGATAGCTGTTTGCGGCTTCTTGCATAGCTTTGTTGATCTCTTCCTTGCTTGCTTCCCGACTCAAGTTTACACAAAGGTCTACCAATGAGCCATCCGGAGTGGGCACGCGTACTGCCAGGCCGTCCAGCTTGCCATTCAGTTCCGGAATCACCAAGCCGATGGCTTTGGCGGCTCCGGTAGTGGTGGGGATCATGCTCATGGCGGCAGCGCGAGCGCGTCGCAAATCGCTGTGAGGAAGATCCAGAATGTTCTGATCATTTGTATAGGAGTGGATGGTAGTCATCAGTCCGTTTTCGATGCCAAAACGATCGTGCAACACTTTAGCTACCGGTGCCAGACAGTTTGTAGTGCAGGAAGCGTTGGAGACGATTACGTCGCTTGCTTTCAGGTCACGATGGTTCACGCCCATAACGATGGTTGCATCCACGTCGTCTTTGGCGGGCACGGTAAGCACAACCTTTTGCGCCCCGGCTTTCAGGTGTTTCCCGGCTTTCTCTCGGGTTCTGAAGATGCCGGTTGCTTCTACCACATAGTGTACATCCAGATCCTTCCAGGGCAGGGCTTCGGGATCTCTTTGGGCAAAGATCTTGATTTTTTTGCCATTGATGATGATGTGATCGTCATCGTGAGATACCTCGCCATCGAAGATCTTGTGGACGCTATCGTATTTAAAGAGGTATGCCAGAGTCTTGGCATCGGTAAGGTCGTTGATCGCCACAACCTCAATATCTGGATGAAACTTCAGAAAAGCGCGCATTACCAGACGGCCGATGCGGCCAAATCCATTGATTGCTACACGTGTCATATCATATCTCCTATAGTAAGATGCTGTTGTTTGCGCTACCGGAAACCAGGCAGAAGTTTTTCACGGTTTCCTGCATTTTGTTCTCACCCTTGATGAGCCACTTGCGGGGATCGAACTTACTCTTGTTGGGCACATAGGTTTTGGGATCCATATCCGGAGGGCAGACGATTGCATATTTCTCTTTTTCCCAATATGCCTGAATCTCCTGTGCCATATCCATTTGGTAGTGAGTATCTTTATTGATCTTCACCACTCCATTTTTGATGGCTTCACGCTGCTGAATATCGGTTAAGCCCGAAGCGCCGTGCAATACCAGACCGCGCTCCACGCCGTTTTTGATCAGAAGATCGTCAATCTCTTTTACCAGATCCAGGCGCAAGACGATGTTTTCGCCCTTGGATACGCCATGATTTGTGCCCACGCTGGCGGCAAAAAGATCCACATTGGTCTTTTTCACAAATTCCAGGGCCTCATCCGGATGGGTATAAAGCTCAGTTTCGGAAACGATCTCATCTTCAGTACCTTTTATATGACCGATTTCGCCTTCTACAAGGATGCCATGTTTATGGGCTACATCCACCACTTCTTTGGTGATGCGGATGTTTTCTGCCAGTGCTTCTTTGGAAGCGTCTATCATCACAGACGTTACCAGCTTGTTTTCGATGCAATAGACGATAAAATCAAAGTAATTGGGCGTGGCATGATCGATGTGCAGACCAATCCCGCTTTTAGGAAACTGGGCGGCAAAGGTTTTGATCATAGTGGAAATCAGTTGCGCTCCGGCTTTCATGTCCTGGCTTTCGCCGGCGGCATATTTGCAAGCACCGCTGCTCATCTGCATCAGACCATCGCTGCCTACGCTGTTATAGCCTTGGATGATGGCCCGGATCTGCGTATCAAATACAACGTTGGATGCCATGATGCCAAAACGCTGTTTCTTAGCTTTCAGGAATACTTCTTTTAATTGAGCTCCGCTTAAAAACATGATTATTCCTCCTTGGGGATAAATCTTTCAGTTCTATTTATATTATTACCAATCCCTGCCCGGAGTCAAGAGAAATCTTTTGCCGGGATGCCCCCGGGGAGGAGCATTGCCCTGCTTCTAATAGTGTTAAACCACAAAACGATGCGGACAGCACAGTGCCCGCTGCCTGGGAGGGGAAGAAAAATACATCCCTTAGGAGCGATAGGCTGTGCCGCTGTATTTTGAGATACAGATATGTTTTGCTTTTTTTATTGTCTCAGGAATACTATCTTGCGCATCTGCACTTTATTCTTGCTCTTCAATCTGCATAAATATATTCCCCGGCTTACGAAAGCGCCGCTCTCATCTTTTGTGTCCCAATTCAGTTCCAGCTCGTGTTTATCGGGCATACCTGAGTAGAGGCTGCGGATGTGCTGCCCTTTGATGTTGAAAATGTCTACCTTTATCTGCTCTTGCAATTCTTTGACCCCGATGTTGATTGTGGTGTCATCACAGAAGGGGTTTGGGCTGA
>CAZJJH010000102.1:0-6192 GCA_964546265.1 uncultured Candidatus Cloacimonadota bacterium | reverse complement strand
GTTCGTTTATATATAGCAGGAAGCAATCTTCATCGAACTTGGTAAGGATGTACTCTTCAAGGGCAATATTGAACGGGGCATAATTTGAGGGGCTGAATATACTAAGCATGGTGCAACCTTTTTATCTTGTTTGACGAACTGGGCAGGAAAGGCATTTACTTTCGCCTGCGGCGCAGTCTGTATATTTTTAAAAGCAGTACGCTGATGATGCCAAATGCGGTTAAAATCTCTCGCACGGATACTATCGGATAGAACTTTACCTTATCTTTGTTCAGGATATAAATCCCTACCGGTTCTGTTTTTACAGCTCCGCCACCACCGCCGCCGAAGCTTTTTTCTTCTGGCTCGGATTTCTGGGAAGCATCTTCTGCCGGCTTGCTTTTGCTATTCTGTCTGGCTTTAGCAGGAGATTTTCCTCCACCACCGCCAAAACTAAATACTACCCGGGCTACTGGAATTACAGATACATCGCCCAACTGGCTTGGGTTACCGATGCTGAGGTTTGCTCCTGCGCCACCATATATGGCGTCGCGGACCTGGCTAAAGATTTTGTCGAGTTTCATATCTCACTCCTCAAAACTTCTTTAGGTCAGTACTGCATCCACAAATATCCTGTCAAGCAAAAGCATTCCCGGCGCAAAGGTTCGGCTGCAATATCCAGGGTTCAGGGCAATATTACCTGGCGGAAGCTGCGCTGCTTTAGTCCCTGCTTGATGCGAATCAAGTAAATCCCCGCAGCAAGTTCAAACTCACTGGAATCCAAGCTCTTGCAATTCTTTTTCCGGGCAATGCGCTGTCCCTTGATGTTGAATATATCCACAGAAAAGTGCGCCTGATCCTTGATGCTGAAAGAACCCCGGGCAGGATTAGGATAAGGCAGAGGCAGATCCGCTACTATATCACAAGATGGCAATGCGCCACCTACTCCTTGAACCTCGAGATCGTCTATAAACAAAGCAAAAGCATCCATGGAAACGCAATTTAGCGCCAGGTAGATATCCATGCCCGCGTAGGCACTCAGATCATATTCATACAGAGTCCATTGCGCCGGGATTGCCAGCCAGGGCTCCGCGCTGAGAGCCTGAAAGGATTGTGGAGACGCATCAGTTGTGGATATCATCACGCGCAAACGCTCCAGGCCATATGCGGCGGTGAGGCTCCGCGCCCAAAAGCTGAACGTGGCTCCGTTTCCGGGATCCATCCCCGGCAAGATCAGCCAATCGTTGTTCGGAGCTTCGGTTCCGCTCATGGCAAGCAGCATTTGGGAGCCGTTGTGAGCGGAAACCTGTGTAAAGGGCGGATTCGTCTGTGAAGGGCAAAATACACTGAAGGCCTGAGCTGAACCCTCTCCTGGATAATCAATATCGTTCCAGCACCAGGTGGGAGATAAATCCAGATCCAGATTCAGGTAACCGGGAATGTTTGTGCTGAATGCTGGCAGGCTTTCGAAACTTTGGAAGATGATGGTATCTGAGCTTTCTTCAGGGATGCAGATTTGGATGACATTGGAATCCTCCGATACTCCAGAATCTTGATAGCGCGCTTGAACAGCGTAAAAATAGCTGTTTCCGGGCAAAACATCCGCATCTTGATAAGACGTATCACCCAGCTCCCCAATTGGCTCAGAATCGCGTTTTACGATGTATGAGACGGGTATTCCCTCCAGTGGCGCCTGCCAGCTGAGCTGGACTGCTCCGGAAGCGAAGTAGCCCCAAAGGTTGCGGGGAGCTCCCGGACCTCCAGTATTGCCAAAATTGAGGCGGATGTTACTAAGGTAAGTCTTTAGCAGAAAGGTTTGCGGGGGATCCGCGGGATCCGGATTAATCGTGGGACTCTGGAAACTGATCGCCCGGATGCTGTTCATAGAACTACAAAAAAAGTCGTCACTGGTGCTGCCTTGGCCATCTGTGTTTTCATCTACTGCCACAATCAGATTGCTTTGGGAATCGTAATAAAAGCTCTCTTGAAGCGGAATCGTGAGCCACCCGCTGCCCGGCAAGCCAGCGCTGAAATAGTTGTAGGATAGGATACCATCGAAGACCAGGCTCAGTTCCGAAAGCGGCAACCAATCCTGAATGCTATCCAGATCACTATGTCCCAGATATATGCGCCAATGTTTGTTGCCTTCATAAAATATGCTGCTGGAGCTATTGTACTGAAAGCTGAGTCTGGTGATTGTGCCGCTGATCCCGATCTGGGAAGAATGGTACAATTGCTGGCTGTAGCTGAAATGCGCTGCCGGTTCGATGGGTAAGCCCTGATGCAATATATTTCCGGAACCTATGGATATTTCCTGGGCCATCAGCTGAAGACATGAAAACAAAAACAGGAACGGCAACAGGCGCTTGCCCAAGCCGGACACCGGGAGATGGAGCATGATTTCCTCCGCTTTAGGATTTATATACGCAAAAGATGCAAGCCTGTATTCTGTTGTCAAGAAAAAACCCCGAATCAGATGATCCGGGGTTTCATATTTAAGAGCTTTACTGGGCTCTATTCCATTAGCATCATTTTACGGGTAGCGGTGTAATCTCCGGCATGCAGACGGTAGAGATATACTCCGCTTGCCAGCGAATTACCTCTATTGTCACGTGCATCAAAGACTACGCGGTATCTGCCCGCGGACTGGTTGTCGTTCACCAGACTGCGTACCAATTGGCCTTTCAGGTTATATACTTCCAGGCGTACTTTAGCGCTTTCCTTGAGGTCGTAATTGATCGTAGTTTCTGGATTGAAGGGATTTGGGAAGTTACCGTTGAGAGCGGTAACAGTAACCGGTACCACTTCATCTTCATTGGCTACAGGATCCAGCACGAAGTTCTGAGTGGTATTCTGATTGGGAGATACCACCACGTTCTCGTAGCTGAGTTCCAGGAATCCATCGGCACTTGCGGTTAAGGTATAGGAGCCAACCGGAACGGTAAGGCTGTAGGCACCGGCAGAGTTCGTGGTAGCGCTGTGTCCACCATTGGTAGTAACGGTTGCGCCCATGATACCCTGGTTATTGGCTCTGCGCACAAAGCCCACGATCTGGCCACTAAGCAATTCCTTCACCAGAGCGTCTGAGAAGGCAGGAACGGATTCCACATCGGCAGTATAGATTGCTTTTACAGCCCATTTGTAAGTGCCATTAGGCAAACTGGACCAGCTGTCGTCTTCCAATTCTGTAATACTGATTACTTCGTCGGTAAGGGCTTCCCAGCTGTCTTCATTCTGTTCCTGACCGCTGGTTAAGCGCCATACTTTGTAACCCACCAGACTTCTTTGGTTCGCGCGGGTGGTATTGTTTGAGGAAGCGCGACGCAGTGAGCTTTCTTCAGTGATCGCCTGAGAGTGGAACTGATTGTTATCTCTATTCAGGCTTTCCTGGGCTACGCCATTGCTGGTGCGGCCGGCATTTGCTCCGCTAACTGCGGTAAGTGAGCCGGCTTCAAAACGGATGGTATCCACGAAGTTGCCGATATAGATGTTATCGATAAACCATGTGAACCACAAACCATCATTTGAGGGTGGATCTTCTGCATGGAAGGCCAGCACTATCTGCTGTCCGCCAAACTGGGAGAGATCCACAGTAATGGGATGGTTGTAAGTAATTTCTTCACTGGGTTGAGCGGATGCATCCCACACTGCAGTCCAGGTAGAACCGCCATCCACGGATGCTTTTACATAGTAGTGATCGCCATTAGTTGAGCCCAGAGTAGCGAAGGTATCGAAACTCATGTAGGCATCAGGCGGGCAATTGAAAGCGGGAGTAATGAGCCATTCATCCTGATGCTCGTAGCTCCACCAGAGACCAGCTTGTTTTGCGCCATCGGTAGGGCTTGCAGTTCCGGTTCCGGAAATATCAATAGATCCGAAGCTGCACCAGGTTGGGAACACGCCCAGAGAATTGGCTGCTCCGGTATTAGTGATGATCTGGCTCCAATCTGCGGGCGGGAAGGTGGCGGCTTCGAAGCTTTCGGTAATCTCAATGGCGTTGGGATCCGGGGCATTCCAGCTTAGTTCCACCGCGCTAAAGGCATCATTCAATTCTGCCGTCATCGAGTTTGGCGCGTAGGCGATCTCTGCAAGTGTGATATTGCCCATGGCATAGTCAGATGCGCCAATATCTATACTTCCGGTTGCTGTGGTATAGCCGGCAGCAGAGATTACGTATTCATAGCTTTCATTGGCATATACTTCTGCTCCGGAATCAAACTGACCCTCGGCATTGGTAGTCAAGCTATAGTCGGCATATCCGGTCAGGCGGACATTTGCTCCGGCTATTCCGGCTCCGGTATCTGAAGCCAGAACGGTTCCGGATACTGTCACCTTGGGCATGGACTGCATGGTGATATTCATCACTTCGGTTTCATCTTCTTCCAATACAATATCCACGTCCTGGCTGATGTAGCCGTAGCGACTGAAGCTTACAGCATAGTTTCCAGGTAGAACATTAGCAATATTGAATTGACCATTCTGATCTGTAGAAGTGCTATAAGGGCGTCCATCCACCAATATCTGAACATCTGCCAGAGGAGCGGAATCCTCACCCAGGACGGTTCCGGAAATATGTCCTACTCCACCGGGAATCACGGTGAAGGTGGTCTTGGGGAATTGTCCGCTGAGAGTCCCAGTTTCAGGATTGGTGGGATCATACTCTACACTGTCGCTTTGCAGTTTGCGGCTGCGATTGGTGCCGACAGTCTGGGTCTTGAAGTATTTGCTGCTGATGTATTCCGTATCCATCGGCCGTTGGACCATCATTACGAGGTTTTCGCCATTCAGATACATGAAGGGCTCGTCAAACTCGAAACTAATGGTGTTTTCACCGGTGGGATAGCTTACGGTTTCATCATACACGAGGGTGAGAGCGGTGGAGGGAATCCAACCGGCCTCGAGGTCGGTCTGAGTAGTGGTCCCCAGCCAAATCTTGATGGGTTTGTTGTCCACAGCGGCGTTGAAGCTGTTGTAGAATTTGATCCCGGTGACCATCCCCACAAAACCGTTCAATTCACTATTGGTGTAGATGGTTTCGAACAGGGAGTTTTTGTACCAGAAATCAATCGGGATATAGGCAGTCTGATCGCCGATACCGATGGTGATATCGTTAACGCCATTACCGCTGAGGGCGATGGTGTGCACTTCGCGGCTGTTGCTGCTGCGGGAGATCGCGGAGCCGGCGCGGCTGCCCAGAACATATCTGGTTCCCTGATCGTCTGTAATATTGATCGTAGCGTTTGTCGTACCCAGAGCATTGGGGGTGAAGGTGGCAGTAAAGGTGAGGCTTTCTTCGTTTCCAAGACTGGTGGGCAGGGTGGGCAACTCGGTGAGCGCGAAAGTCGTGCTGCCGGCGATATTTATGCTTTGGATACCCAGAGACCCGCCACCGTTGTTTGTGATGGTGAAGCTCTTTTGGCTGCTACCGCCCAGGTTGATGTCGCCGAAGTTCCATTCAGTATCGCTGATGGCAATCGCGGGAGTGCCGACCATGGCGAAGTTCTGGGTGCTCTGCTGATCAGCTACGATAGTCACACTGTGGCTTACGGGAGTGTAACCCGTTTTAGAGGCGGTCACGGTGTGAGTACCAACCGGAGCATGGCTGAAGGTGTATACACCATTGGCATTTGTGGTGGTAGCAAACACAGTTTCTGCGATCGTAATTGTCACGTTGTTCAGCGGGCTACCGTTTTCGGTAACTGTACCGCTCAAGCTGCCCATGTCTTCTACGTTCAGGTAGAATCTGGTATTAGAGCGAATCGACCCGGTAGTACCGGTAAGAGCTTCGCTGGCAGGGGAGCTGTCGCTCTGGTAACGCAAAGCGCTTACATATGTGGTAGCGGTATTATATACCAATGCGTTACGTGTATAAGTTCCGGGAACAAGATCGGTTAAAACATCCACAAGCACATTGCTGGCGCCATCCCAGAAGAAGGGCGCATTGAAGATGTGCATGTTCCAGCCTTCGGCAGGCATGAAGTTATCGTGATGGAACACCTGAGTGTATTCACCGGATTCGAAGGTGCTATTCACCCCGGTCTGTGTGGTAGTTTTCATCCGGATGCGGTAGTTGGGCATCGGGGAGCATTGATCCAGGCTCTGCACATTGAAGGCCAGGGCATATATTGCTCCGGGAACCGCTCCGTAGGAGATCAGATCTGCAGCTGTGTAAAGGAATTGCTGGCGGAAGTTTTTGAAATAAGTTCCATAAGG
>CAZJJH010000101.1:0-6199 GCA_964546265.1 uncultured Candidatus Cloacimonadota bacterium | reverse complement strand
GCGGGAATTCTCCTCCCAGATGCAGGAAGTTCATTTTGAAGAGAATCTCCTCAATCAGTTTTATGAGATCACGCAGAAGCTAAACACCATTACAGATCTGGATCTGATCATAGATCAATCGCTAAACAGCCTGATTGATATCTCTGAAGCAGATGGGGGAATGCTCTGCCTGCACAACAGCTCCAACCTGCCGGATGCCTGGGAATATAAGATATTCAAGAATTTTTCGGCAGAAGAAAAGGACTACGATCTCTTTATGAATCTCTGCGCAGAGGTTCACGCAGATAACAAACTGGGAAATTATAAACAGCCTCATTTTGCGGCAAACTACAATAACATCCTGGTGATTCCTCTTTCCATCCGCAAAAATGCTCTGGGTGCCGTTCTTCTGTTTTGCAAGAGTGGTTCCCACTATTTCAGCGAGCGCATCATCAACCTGCTAAACGCACTAAGCAACCAGATAATCGTGATTATAGAAAACATCCGTGGCGCAAATCTGGAAAAAACACATGCGTCGATCCGCGAACAGCTGAACGAGGGAAATCTATATGCGAATATCATTGGCAAGAGTTCGGAGATGCTAAAGATATTTGAGATCATCGAGAAAGTGAAAGATACTCCTACAACTGTGCTGCTGGAAGGCGGAAGTGGCACCGGAAAAGAACTTATCGCCCGAGCTCTGCACTATAGCAGCAACCGCGCTAACAAAGCTTTTGTGGCCCAATATTGCGGGGCATTGCCGGAAACGCTGCTGGAGAGTGAACTCTTTGGGCATGTTAAAGGTAGCTTCACCGGGGCCGCCTACGATAAAAAAGGTCTCTTCGAGATAGCTGATGGCGGAACCTTCTTCCTGGACGAGATAGCTGATATCAGCCAATCTACTCAGGCAAAGCTCTTACGCTTTCTGCAAGAAGGGGAAGTGAAACGCGTGGGCTCCACCAAAACGGAAAAAGTGAATGTTAGAGTAGTTTGCGCTACCAATGTTCCGCTTCTGGAAAAGGTGAATAAGGGCGATTTCCGCTTGGATCTGTACTATCGCTTAAACGTAATCCGCATTCAGGTTCCACCCTTGAAGAACCGACCCGGTGATGTTCCCTTGCTGGCGATTCACTTTCTGGATAAATATAATAAACGCATAGGTAAGAATGTGTTGGGATTTACAGACGAAGCCATGAAGACTCTGGAAAATTATGAGTTCCCGGGGAATGTCCGCCAGCTGGAAAACGAGATCGAACGTGCCGTAACCCTGGCTGAAGACAACACTTTTATAAATCCATCGGACTTTTCCGAAGAAGTGTATCGCCATCATGAGCATACTAAAACCATCGACCTTTTGAGCTCCAAAAAGAATCTCAAGGAAGCGGTGGAAGAGCTTGAGCGGAAAATGATCCAGGATAGCATGGAAAGGTTCGATTGGAACCAGACCCAGGCAGCAAAAGAGCTTGGTCTATCCCGTCAGGGGCTGATCAAGAAGTTGCAGCGCTATAACTTATACAAGGATGAAGGATGAGTTTTTCCGAAGGCCTGAGCTTCGTAGCTCTGGATATTGAAACTACGGGGCTTTCCGAGCGCAAGGACGAGATTATACAGATTGCGGCAATCCGCTTTAGACAAGGGAAGGCAATAGAGGAATTCACTAGCTTCGTCAAACCATTTCGAAAGCTGCCAAAGTTTATCTCGATCCTCACGCACATCAGGCCGGAAGACCTTAAGGATGCTCCCGATATTGCTTCCGTTTTGCCAAAATTGAAAGAATTTGTGGGCAACGATATTCTGGTGGGTCATAACATTGGCTTCGATCTGGGTTTTATCAATCATAATATTGCACAACAGGGAGATTTTCCCCTGGCAAATTCAAGCTGGGATACTGCTGAGATCGGCAGAGTGTATCTGCCATTTACCTCAAATCACAAACTGGGCACTCTGGTGGAACATTTTGGGATCGAATTGAATAACGCGCATAGGGCAGACGCGGATGCTAAAGCAACCGGCGAGCTTTTGCTGCGTCTGGCGGATTTTGCTACCCAGAATTTCAGCATGTTGGTAAACGCGCGTTTACACGCATTTTCCACCATGGCACAGATATTAAGCGTAAGCTTCTTTGAACAGATGTTGCGTTATCAACGGCAATCTGCAATCTCTGCTCCGGTAGTGCAAAAGCTGAAAAGCCCATATTACAACGTAATCGATAACAGTTTGCCCGCGGCAAGGGATCCCAAGATGGCTACGGTGTTTTCTGAAGACGGGCTATTTGCGCACCGCTTTCCAAATTTTGAATATCGCAAGGGACAATTGCATATGGCGGAGGCGGTTGCCGATGCTTTTACCCAAGAGAAGCACCTTGTAGTAGAAGCGGGAACCGGAGTAGGAAAATCTTTCGCATATCTGGTGCCATCCTTGGAGTTTGCACATCAAAGTAAAGCCCGAGTGGTAGTCTCTACCAATACTAAGAATTTGCAGGAGCAACTTTTTTATAAGGATCTGCCTCAGCTTAGCAATATCTTGCCGGTACCCTTTAAAGCAGTATTGGTAAAAGGCAGGGAAAACTATATTTGCGAGCGCCGCTGGGAAGAACTAATCGCGCAGAGCAGCAAGGAATTAAGCACTTGGGACGCGCAAGCCTTGCTGAATCTGTACATCTGGAAATTGCTGACCATCACTGGCGATATCTCTGAAAACTCTTCATTCGACCGCAATCGCTTTAATATCACCTGGCGCAAAATCTGTTCAGATCGCTATCTCTGCGCTGGACGTAAATGCCCAAACTACCGCAATTGCCACGTAATGCGGCTGCGCAGAGAAGCAGAGGAAGCTTCTGTAGTGGTGGCAAATCACGCTCTGCTTCTGGCAGATATGCGCATGGAAAACAGTACTTTGGGCGAATACAAATATCTGGTAATAGATGAAGCGCACAACCTTATGGCATCCGCTTCCAAGCACCTTGGCGCTAATATTTCTTACGCAGATGTGATTATTTTGCTAAACCAGATTGCCGGCAGTTCCAGGCGTCACAGCGGGAGTTTTCTGGCAAACCTGGAAAAATCGCTACTGAAAAGCCCGCTATCAGATGCCAAACGGGATCAAGCTCTTTCCTTGATGAAGCGGGTGGAGGAATTGATTGATGAAGCCAGAAAACCAAGCCTGGACATATTTAACCTGGCATCAGGGATGTGTAGCGCTGCCGATAGTTATAACAAACTCCGGATCAAAAGTACCGATGAGGCTGCAACTCTTTTTAAGATGTTAAATGGCTTCTGCATAGTTTTTAAAGAAATCATGAAAGCCTGCACTGCGCTGGAGAATATGTTGAAATCCATCGATAGCAAGCAATTAGCAAGCTACGACCAGCATGTGGAATCACTATCCGCCTTTATGATGAGGCTTGCGGAGATGGAAGGGGTGCTGCTTTGTATCAGCAATCCCGATCTGGAAGAATATGCTCTGTGGATAGAAAACAATCCCCGGCCAGATCGTAACTTACCTGCGGCAGTGTTGAATTATGCTCCCATCGAGGTGAACACTTTCCTGAACAAGATGCTTTTCAGCCAGATTCCTTCGATTGTCTTTACCTCAGCTACACTGGCTTTGCGGGGTTCTTTTCGCTATTTCATGAATCAATCCGGCTTGAGCTTGCTAACTGATAAAACAGTTGAAAACGTGATCGTGGAATCTCCTTTTGATTACAATACCCAATCCAAGCTATTGATTACCAGCTTTCTCCCGGAGCCCAAGGATAAATTCTTCGCCCCCCAAGCTTTGGGCTGCCTGAAACAGATCTTTGGCACTGTGGATGTGGGAACGATGGCTCTTTTTACTGCATACCGGGATTTAGACAGTGTATATGATGAAATTGCCGACGATATGTATCATGCGCAAAGACCATTGTTTGCGCAGGGAAAGGGGGGGAGTCGCAGCAGCATTCTGGATGAGTTTAAAAAGACCGGTAATGCCGTACTGCTGGGCACATCCTCGTTCTGGGAAGGAGTGGACGTGCAGGGGGAATCGCTATCACTTTTGATTCTATACAAGATTCCTTTCCAGGTGCCTTCTGAACCATTGGTAGAAGCATATATTGACAAACTTGAACGGGATCAGAAAGACAGTTTTATGCACTATATGCTACCCAACGCTCTACTAAGGATCCGGCAGGGATTTGGCAGGCTCATACGCTCTAAAAATGATCGGGGCATTGTATTGATCATGGATAGCAGGGTCACTAAGAAAAGGTATGGTTCATATTTCAAGGAGATTCTGCCGGGTAAACATCTGGAATTGAAAGATGAATTGCAGCTTATCAATGAAATCACGAGGTTTTTTTCTCTAATATGAAGGATATTCTGATTCATTTCAAACATCTTGCCGATACCGGTAAGCTGTTATTAAATCAAAGTCTTGCTCCTTATACCAGCTTCAAGATCGGGGGTCCGGCTGATGTAATGGCGTTTCCGGACACTCAAAAAGATCTTGTTGCTTTATTATTGTATGCCGCCAAAAATGACATTCCCCGCTTCATTTTGGGTAAAGGAAGCAATCTGCTGATATCGGATAATGGGATCAGGGGATTGGTGATCAGTATGGCTGGTTTTCACAAAATTACCAGGGATGAGAGCTTTGTATCTGCCTTCGCGGGAGTGAGCTTGAAAGAGCTGTGCGATTTTGCCTGCAACGAAGGTCTTAGTGGCTTGGAATTTGCCTGCGGGATCCCCGGCTCGGTTGGAGGCGCTGTGTTCATGAATGCCGGAGCTTATGAAGGTGAGATCAAAGACGTTCTGTATTGTAGCAAATGTCTTAATCCCACGATCGAAGGGCTCCAAGCCTCAAATCCCATTTTGCACATAAAGAAAGAGGAACACCATTTTAGCTATCGCAACAGCGCTTTGCAGCAAAGGGAATTGATACACCTGAGTTCGGTATTCCAGCTTCAGGAAGCAGATCCCAAAGATATCCGGGCGCGCATGGATGAGCTGGATAGTATGCGAAACGCAAAACAACCCATGGATATGCCAAGTGCGGGCTCTGTGTTTAAAAGACCGCAGGGACATTTCACGGGGAAACTGGTGGACGATTGTGGATTGCGAGGCTTCAGCATCGGTGGAGCAGCAATATCCAATAAACACTGTGGGTTCATCGTTAATACCGGAGCTGCCACAGCAAGGGATGTCTTGCAACTGATCACTCATGTGCAGGAAACAGTTTTTGATAAGTTCAAAGTAAAGCTTGAAACAGAGATTCGCCTGGTAGGGGAGATGTGAAAAGAAAGCTTTTGCCTTTGCTGCTGCTGATCTTCCTCGTTCTCGGTTGGCATTTCCTGAGCGCCAGGGCAGTGATAGCATTTTGGATAGTTCCTTCTCCCAAGGCAGTATTGGATGTATTTGTCCAGCAATATCCGCTCATCTGGCACCATCTTCAGCCAACCCTGCTGGCAGCAATATCCGGTCTGCTGGTAAGCATCATAATCGGAGTATTCACGGCTATTATGATGGATGTATCAAGATCCTTCCGCGATCTTATCTATCCATATCTGGTGATCAGTCAGACAGTGCCAATCATCGCTGTTGCGCCGCTGATCATCATCTGGTTTGGCTATGGTATCTCTGCAAAGATATTCACGGTCATTCTGGTTTGCTTTTTTCCTATCGCTTTGGGTTTGTTTGAGGGTTTTCAACAAGTTTCTATAGATCAAATCAGGCTCATGAAAGCTTTGGGTGCTTCCCCCTGGAAGAGCTTCCGCTATCTGAAACTACCCGCCAGTTTGCCGGGCTTTTTCACTGGCTTGAAGCTGGCAGCCACCTATAGCGTTATGGGGGCAGTGATCGGTGAATGGTTGGGAGGTTCTGCCGGCCTGGGCATCTATATGACCCGTGCCACAAAATCGTTCCACACTGCTCATGTGTTTGCCGTAATCATCGTTATTATATTGGTATCAGTGACTTTGTTTGGGATTGTGGCGGCCTTGGACAGATTCTTTTTAAGCTGGCGTTATCAGCACAAAGATGAATATATCGAGCCAAAGCCCGGTCATTGATCTTGCTCTGCTTCACAATGCGGAAAAATCCTCAGTTTCCAGCCATTATCTTTTAACCATTGGCGATGTTTTAGAAAATCCGGGTCATAGGCTTCCAATTGTTTGTAAAATGCCGGTGAATGATTCGCATGTTTCAGATGACATAGTTCTTGGTAGATTACGTAGTATTTTATT
>CAZJJH010000100.1:0-6208 GCA_964546265.1 uncultured Candidatus Cloacimonadota bacterium | reverse complement strand
GAAACGGTTGTTCATCGTGAAAGCCATGCCTTGATTATTGTTGTCGGTAATCTTCTGCAAGGCTCCAGCTTGGGTTTCGCGCTCACTATCGTCAACGCCAAATCTATAGCTGATATCCAACTGAGTGGGGACATAGGGGATCTGCACGATGTTGTATCCGATGCCAAAATTCATGTTCTGTGAATTACGCTCGAAGGGCTCGAAGTTGTCGTCAAGAATCTCATTGTTACTTTCATTTTCACCTGTATTGAGGTTGAACCCGGCTTTTAAATAGGGCAGATTTGGGTAGCGGACAATGGCTTGGGCAAAGATGCTTTGATAGATGTTTGTTTCACTGTTGTGTTCCATCAGGTTATCCTGGGTAAGCGTAAATCCGCCGGAGAGGAAAAGTGCGCGGCCAAAATTGATCTGGTCTGTAACCGATATCTCGCGGGTATCGTTCATGCGGGATTGCGACCCCAGGGTATTAAAGGCACTACCAGTTTCACTGTATTGCAAATTCAGCAGATTGTTCCAGAAATACATGCGCAAATAGGCATTCCAGGCGATGTTTGCCCTGCCTGGCATCAATGGTTCCATGTTTTTATTAATTACGAAGATATCCTCGAAATCTGCTGGGTTGATCTCGGTGCCGGCGAGCTCCAGATCCAGGTCGTATTCTTCCAGATCCTCTGTACTAAGCGGACCGGGGATAGTGTTTTTATTCAGCATGCTGGCAGCTCCTTCAAAACCCAATACGAAATTCTGGTCGGGAACATTTATCTGGGCATCGATGCTTAGTACGGCGTTATCCTGCGCCATCGCAGTGTAGATGGTGTCGTTTTCGGCATTAGTATAGCGATAGTACTCTTCATCCAGGGAGCTGATGATATCCCGGTGCCTGCTTCCGGAGATGCCCAGCCTGAAGGCGCTCTCACTGCCAAATTGAACTCTGGCGCCGAATGCTTCTTGTTTGAATGTGCCAATGGCTCGGGTATTGAGCAGGGGGTCCGCGGCGGTAGTGGTTTTCCTGAGAGCTTCACCGTGGGCCACGCTCAGCTCTAAAAATCGGGTTTGAAGCTTGCCGTATAAGCCGCGAATGTTTTTACCATAGAGAGTATATTGGGAAAGGGCAGGAGAGTAATCACCCACAAAAACATCCAGTGCCGGCAGCTGGATACCAAAGGTATAGCGGTTTACTGGCTGTTTGTTACTGTCTTCCAGGCTGGAGACCAGGATATTTGTTTGCATATCTAAAATGCCATAGTTGCCATACAGATCTGCCCAGGCACGAAAATCGTTCTCTGGGTCTCCCATACTAAGGTTTTTGTCGGATTGATCATATATGTTGCTGGCAAAATTTACTGAGCCTCGATATGTAAAGGGGAGCGCGCGTTTTCCGGTTCCCGGTAATATCTGGGTTATCCAGGTATCCGAAACTATGTCTTTGCCTTTCACCTTTGCGGTTACCATGGCTTTTTTGATGCCGTCCTGAGGATTCTCTTCACGATACAGCAAAACGGAGCCGCTGATTTCAGTTTGATTGGTTACATCTTTATCTCCCACAAACACTTTAATGCTTTTGGGGTCAATGCTCTCTGCCAAAGTAAGATAGCTTACTGCAAGGATATAACCGTCATCGGCAGATACTGAGCTCTCGTCACTAATTAGGACGAAGCCTTTGCTAGATTCCCCTGCTGCAGCTACCTTAGGCGCAGAGAGAGTGAGAGAGTTGAATGGGCTAAATCCATCATCCTGAGGCAGGTAATCTGTGCTGCCATCCTTAAGCTTATATTCAAAACGGTATTCCACATCATTGGTAGAAATGGCGATTCCGGGGATTGCTCCACGCCAATACGGACTGTTAGGATCGTCCTGACGCATGGGCTCTGAAAGCCATTGCTCGCTTCCGATGCCTCTGTAAAGCAGATCAATCCCAGAGAGATTCTCCTGGCCGTCTGCCACTTCAATCAGAAGATCTGTATCTGAACCGGGAACAAAGGAATCCGGAGCTACATGAAATGCAGTGATGCCAAGCAGTAGCAGGCAGAGAGTGGAAAACATCAGCGATAAGAACAAACGTTTCATAATCCTTTCTCCTTTTAGTAGCTTATTTCAATGTATTTCAGGGTTCCCGCTTTGTCTAATACCGGGATTCGGATCAATCCTGGCTCACTGGTCTGGGAAGATTCCAGTTCTGCTTTTTCGATCTCGCTCACGTCGTCATAAGTGCTTTCCCTTACTTGTAGAACTCCATCAGGGTTTATGACCGCGGTTTTCCCTTTCTCTACGCTGGAAGTTTCATCAGTGGCAAGCACGCGTAACTCCACTTCACCTTCGGTAACGATAAATGTACTCATTCCCAGATCATCTACCCGAGTCATAAATTCCGTTCCTTTTACAGAAGCAACCGTGGTGGGCGTTTGCACCGTAAATGCCCCGGTTCCCTTTTTTACCTGAGTAAGCACGCTACCTTTGTTTACATTCACTTTTTTGGAGAGTTTGTCTCCTTCCACATTGGCGTTTACGGTTACCACAGAATTTGAGAAAAGCTTGATCATCGAAGAAGCATCTACATATTTATATGCGGCGAAGCTTTCGGGACCGGTTCTAAGAACGTCCTTATTCATCAGCAATTCACCATTTTTAAATTTCAAGTCTTTGCGGGCTCGTTCCAAGCTTACTTTCCCTTTGCTGGCGGAAAGAATCGCAACGCTATCTGCCAGGCAGAGGCAGGAAATCAGCAGGATCAGGCTCAGTATAATTATCTTTTTCATAGCTATGCTCCTTAATCCTTTATCTCTACTGTTAGATCTTTGCCCACCAAACTGCTGAGGATATCCAGAGCCTCCTGACCGGTGTAGGTACGGCCTTCAAATATCAC
Organism: uncultured Candidatus Cloacimonadota bacterium; assembly: GCA_964546265.1. Classification (GTDB taxonomy): domain Bacteria; phylum Cloacimonadota; class Cloacimonadia; order Cloacimonadales; family Cloacimonadaceae; genus UBA5456. The sequence goes on along the minus strand of CAZJJH010000100.1, from coordinate 3,345 downwards.
CGCTCCGGTGGGAGTGTAGCCCAGGTTCATGATGTTGCTGAGAGCGGGATCTTCCAGCATATTTAAAACCAACTGCAGATCCTCGGCAGTCACATCGCCGCCTTCATCCATTACGTAGCGGAATACAAACCAGCTACTTTCTTGCTTTTTTAACTGCCGGTCTGCTCTGCCCTGGGAGGGGTTGTTTTCATCAAACAGTGTGGTATAAACCTGCCAAGCGTAGTAATATCCGCTGTTAAAGGGCAGATATTCAGAGAATCCGCTGCTTTCATCCAGCCCTTCAGGAGTGTGGTAAATCTCTGTTCCGGTTCCAAGGATGTTGGAGAGGCGGGGAGGAGTATTGGGGGGATATTCGCGGATAACCAGTTTCTGGGGGTTGAACCCGGTGTTGACTGCATTCCAGATGAAGCTAACGGGGAGATGGTTTAACTCCGGCACGCGCTGTCCGATCAGCGCTCCAGGGCTGCTAAGATAGATTCCACCGACGTTGCGGATGCGGATGGTGAAAGTGGAGCTTTCTTGCCAGTCTGGGGCGCCATCTGCTTTTACGGAGATTAGCAGCTGCAGGCTTCCATCCGGAAAATATCCCGCAAGAACAGCATCCTCCAAAGTGGGGAAGCTTTCCACCACATCCATGATGTTGATATCGTTATTCACTACGGAGAAGTTATCGCCTGCCTGCTCGGTGATCAGATCCCTGTTTGTAAGGAAGAGAGTCTCGCCCGGCTCCATCATCCGGCTGCGAAATACTGCCATGCCTTCGCCAATAATGGTCTGGCCGTTCCATAGCACTTCTACCTGCAGCATAATTCGCTGATTGGTGTTATCATTTGTGATGCTCACGTTTGTCAGGATCGGCTGTTCGTCTGGCGAGATGGGGTCGAAACTGAAGGTACTGAGCTGATTTACTTCAATCTGAGGGGGAGAGAACACAATTGAGATACTAAAAGCATTCAGGCAAATCAGCACAAATGCGATTGTAAAGATAGGGCGTTTCATATTACCTCCACGTGCTCTGTTGCACGGAGTTATTTATTATTTGTTTCAGCAGGTCCGGGAAAGAAAGCCCTGCTGCTTTTGCTGCCATCGGAGTGAGGCTTAACGGCGTCATTCCAGGCAGTGTATTTACTTCTAAAAAATAAGCTTTATCTTCATTCAACCGAAAATCAACTCTTCCGTATACAGAGCATGATAATGCCCAAAAGGAGCGTTCCGCATACATCTGTACGAGTTGAGCCAGGGATTCCTCAATCGGAGCCGGGGCAAGATACTCTGTGTTGCCCTTGGTGTATTTGTTCTGATAGTCATACCATCCGTTTTTGGGGCGGATTTCCACAACCGGTAATGCCTTGCCGTTCAGGATGCTGACTGTCAATTCCCTGCCCGGGATGTATTCTTCCAAAAGCACTGATCTGCAATATTTAAAGGCCTCAGTTACTGCGTCCTTGAGTAGATCAAGTTCCATAACTAATTGTATCCCGACAGAGCTGCCGGCGTCGTTTGGCTTCACAATCAGCGGCAAACCCATCGTTTCTGCAATGGAAGAGTAATCCACCGGGTCCTGATAGTCTTCCAGAAGGTTTGCTCTCAGCAGGATGTGTTTTGGGATAGGGATTCCTTCCTGCGCTACGATCAATTTGCTGATATACTTGTCCATTGCCAGGGTAGAGGCTTTGGAGCCGCTGCCTGTAAAAGGAATGCCTGCCATTTGCAAGGCGGCTTGCAGCTCACCATTTTCGCCACTACCGCCATGCAGTCCGTTGAATACCACATCTGGCTTAACAGCGCGCATGCCAAGCAGCAGGGAGGATAGGTTTTCATATTCTGAGGGATCTGCTTCAAACACAGTGTAACCGCTTTCTCTTAGCGCTTTTGCCACTTCTGCACCGCTGATCAGGGAGACCTCACGTTCCGGTGAATCTCCGCCCTTAAGTACCAAAATTCTTTTCATCTGCTCATCTACAACCTAATGCTATAAAAAGTCTCTAAATCCAAACCAAGAGCGGCCTTGAAGCGCGCCACTTCCTGGACGTTTGCTCCACAATAGTCGAATACTTTAATGTCTTCTGGCAGGTGTCGCAATAGCTCTAGACTGTGGAAGGTTGCGGCACCTTTACGCATCGCGTCCTCCGAAGTAGCCTGAAACAAAGTATAAGCCTGCTCATCATCACTGAACAACATTATGTTGGAACTCACTACCTGGTTTTCCCAGATAACGTTGAATTGTTTCAACAAGCCCGCTTCATATAATTGTTCAAGGAAGCGTTGAAGGGCAGAGTAAGATACTCCCAGGCGATGTTTTTTGCGCTTATCCAAATCCCTTTGCAACCTGATGAAGTCATCCGGAGCGAATTGCTCACAAAGCTGCATCTCCAGTTTTTGTGCCTTGCGGTATTTTTTGCGCTCTTTTGGAAGAGTGGGCAGGTCCTTGCTCAGCACTTTCCTGAAAGTATAGAGTGGAGCTGCCTTAAATCCATTCCAGGTAAAACCCCGCACGTCCTTGTTTTCGGGATTCAACTTGAAGTGAATTCTTTTATAACGTTTTGCAAGGAAGCCTGCAATCTGGGTGCACACTGCCAGAGTATCCAGTAGTTTGCGTGCAGCCCCGGCGTTGTTTGAATGGTCAATGCAGATGCCCTGATAATATGCTCCCAAGGGAGCCACCAGTGCTTTGATCCCCATCCTGCTACGTTCATAAACCGGTAAAATGGCAAAGAGCTCATCTCCCTTAAATACCTGCAATTGAAAGGCCGGGACGCCATGGAGCTCCGCAATGGCAGCCATAAACTGGGGATTGTGCCAAAAACTATAAGGGACACCCAATTGTCCTGCCCCGTCTGCTCGGATATCCACCAGTTTGATGCGATAGTTCATTGTTCCAGGTGTTGCTTGATGGCAGAGACCAGTTCGCTTAGTTGAAAGGGCTTGATGATATAATCTGAAGCACCTTCAACCATTGCTTTATAGGCACTGTCGATAGTGGGATATCCCGTCATGATCAGGCAAAAAATCTCGGGATCTGCTTCCATTAGTTTCTGCATCAGTTCCAGCCCGTTCATGCCGGGCATTACCAGATCTATCAGCGCGAGGTTATATTGTCCAGGTTTGAACATCGCCAATGCCGTATCCGCATCTTCAGCCATATCCACCTGAAAGTCATTGAGTTCTAGGCTTTCCCCAATAACTTCTCTTAGCAACCGGTCGTCGTCAACAAGAAGAATCCTGGCATCCATATTGGCTACCTCGCTTTATTTTATATTTCCATCTGCGGCACTATAGCAGGGGGCAAATAATCGTCAATGAAAAAAATGAGCTTGTCCGCAGAAAGAAATCCCCGATGCTTAA
>CAZJJH010000099.1:0-6239 GCA_964546265.1 uncultured Candidatus Cloacimonadota bacterium | reverse complement strand
AGCCGCAACGCGATCAAAATCGATGCGGTAGATATCTTCAATGCTACTGATGATGCCTTCTGCCAGAAAACGGGAGATCAACGAAGAACGCAGGCCGGCAATATCCATTGCTTCCCGGGAGGCAAAGTGCTCTATGCTGCGCGCTAATTGTGCGGGGCAATCTGCAAAAGTGCAATATTCCAGTGCGGCATCATCCTGGCGGGAAAGCGGGCTGTTGCACACCGGGCAGGTTTCCGGCAGAGCTATCGCGCGCGCATTAGCTGCTCTTTGAGTGGGATCAGCAGCAAGAATCTTGGGAATGATTTCTCCGCTTTTTACCAGGCGGACGGTATCGTTTTCGTGCAGATCCAATCTGCGGATTTCGTCAAAATTGTGCAAAGTGCAGCGGGAGACCGTGCTTCCGGAGATGTAAACAGGCTCCAGAATTGCCACCGGAGTAATGGCACCGGTTCTGCCTACCTGGAAATCTACTTTAAGTAGCTTGGTTTCCTTCTCTTCGGGTTTAAATTTGTATGCGATTGCCCATTTGGGGCTTTTTGCCGTGAATCCAAGCCGTTTCTGCAAGGAGAACTCGTTGATCTTTACTACTACTCCGTCGATATCGTAATCCAGACTGCCCCGCATTTGCTCCATTTTAAGGCAAAATTCTTTCAATTGCGTTTTATCCGTGCAGACCAGATAGTTTTTGTCCACCGGGAAGCCCATCTTAGCAAACCAATCCAGCAAGTCACTCTGTTTATCTACCGGAGCAGAGTCCATCACGTAGCCAATCGTGTAAAACAGAGCGCGCAGAGGACGCTTTGCCGCCAGTGTGGCATCTTTTAGCTTGATGGATCCAGCAGCGGCGTTGCGGGGATTCGCAAAGAGCTTTTCTCCTGCTTCCCGGCGCTCCTCGTTTATCTTGAGAAATTCCCGGATGGGGAAGTAGATTTCGCCACGGATCTCAATATCTTCTTGATAAGCGATCTGAAATGGAACATTCGGCAGATTGCGGAAATTTCGGCTTACGTCCTCGCCTTCTTCGCCATTTCCACGAGTGCTGGCATATTGCAATTTACCTCCGCTGAAGAAAAGATTGATGCCAAAGCCATCTATCTTTAGTTCCGCACAGATCTCGGGCAGAAAGCCAAGTTCTGCGGCTATCTTTTGCCACCATTGCATCAGCTCTTCCAGCGAATAGGCGTTATCCAGGCTGATCATGCGCTGTTTGTGGGGAATGGTTTTACCAAACCCGGTGAGATCATTACCCACTTCAGAGAGTAGGGAAGGGGCAAAATCCGGATATTGCTCTGCTAAATCCCGCAATTCGCGCACCAGCATGTCGTATTCAAAATCCGTGATTTCCGGTGTCGCTTTTGCGTAATACAGGCGATTGTGCCGTTCGATCTCCCGGCTTAGTTCCAGAATACGCTTTTGAGCTTGCTTATCGTTCATGGCAGATAATACATAGATGGGCGTCTGTCGCCAAAGGCATTGTTATGCTCTGTTACTTGTTTGTCCAGAGCCAGATCGGGATCTATTTCCACGCTGTAAACTGCTTCTTCACTATCGTTCATCCTGATCAGGATATCTCCTCTGGTGCTTAATATCTGGCTTCCTCCGGTAAAATACTCGCTATGTTCGCCGTTTGTTTCGGTTCCCACACGGTTTGCAGTGATCGAAAAAACGCGGTTTTCCAGAGAGCGGGTTTTCATCGCTTCCTGGCACCATGGCAATACAAGGTTTGAAGGGTGGCAGATGATCTGGGCGCCCTTCAATGCAAGGCTGCGGGCGGCTTCGGGGAATTGCCAGTCGAAACAAACCATCATACCGATCTTGACCTGCTTTTTGGCTTCGCATACAAAGAAGGCTTTATTGCCGGGAGCAAAGAAGAGCTTTTCCCGGAAGAAGAGGTGGATTTTTCTGTATATGTGGTAAGTGCCATCAGGGTTTATCAGAGCGCTACTGTTGTAGAAGAGCTCGTCTTCGCGTTCCGGGAACCCGTAGCAGATGCTGATCTTTCGTTCCTCAGAAAGCTTTTGCAGAGCTTTGAAACACTTCCCATCCGGAATGCTTTCTGCTACCAGGCTTACTTCTTCTCGAGTAGTAAAAACATATCCGGTTAAAGCCAATTCAGGCAATACAACAAGATCGCTGTTTATGCCCCGGATCATGGGGATGAGCTTATTCAAGTTAGCCTCAGGCTGTAAAAAGAGAGGTTCGTATTGCAGTACAGATACGGTGTATTTCATTTTTGTACCCTCATCAGAGGCGCGATCGCCCGTTCAAAGCTGCCTAGTACCTTGCAGATGGTAAGGCCATAATTAGTAATGGGAACTCCCCTGCGATGGCACTCCACTATTCTATGGTTCATTTCGGAAACGTTTATCATGCAGCCGCCGCAATGAACACAGAGGGCATAGTCTTCCAGGTTCTCGGGGAAATCGTGTCCGGCAAATACATCGTAATCCAGCTTTTTGCCGGTGTATTCCGATATCCAGCGGGGCAGTTTCACTCTGCCTATATCATCCTTTTGCACGTGGTGAGAGCAGGCTTCGGCGATCAGAACTTTGTCACCGTCTTTCAGCTTGTCGATCTGCTCGATCCCGGTAAGTAGTATATCTAGCTCGCCTTTGTAACGCGCGTAAAGGATGGAGAAGGTAGTAAGCTCGATTCCTTGCGGTGTTTCCCGGTTTACCTGCTCGATGGCTTGGGAATCTGTAACTACAAGATCCGGAGGTTCTGCCAGCATGCGGATGGCATCTGTGAGTTCAGTTTCTTTCACCACAATTGCCTGAGCATCATGATCCAAGATATCGCGAATTGCCTGAACCTGGGGAAGAATCAACCGCCCTTTGGGAGCGGCACTGTCTATGGGGCAGACCAATATTACTTTAGCTTTGGGCCGGATCATATCTCCCAAAATTACCCGGTCTTCAGCCAAACGTTTGGGAGCAAGATTGATGATGGCACTTTTGGCTTCCAATATGCCGCTTTTAGCTTTTGCAGAAAGGCTTACAAAGGGAATATTGCGTAAGCTGCAATACTCGATGTTTTGGGGAGCAGCTTCCTGCAAATCGCTTTTATTGAATACCATCAGGAGCGGGATTTCCATATCCTGAACCCGGGTAAGCATTTCCAACTCGGGCTCGCTGAAAGGCGTACCATCATTCACAAAGATCACGATATCTGCCCGGTAAAGAATCTTGCGTGTGGCTTGCACCCGCTTTTCGCCTAATTCGCCGAAGTCATCCACTCCGGCTGTATCATAGAATGTTACGGGACCCAAAGGCAGCAGTTCATAGTGTTTGTCCACAGGGTCGGTAGTGGTTCCGGGAGTTTCCGAAACAATCGCAATCTCCTGACCCACCAAAGCGTTGATCAGGCTGGATTTACCGGCATTGCGTCTGCCCAAGAGGGCTATGATCAGTCTTTCACCACGAGGCGTAGGGCTCATCTATATGCTCCATAATTGTTTTCTTTTCATTCTGGCTTGCAGCTAGATATTCGTCAAGCTCTTTTTCGTCTATTCTGTTTCCGTATAAAGTGCAGAGGGTCTTTATCTGCTGGTTCCCATCAGTTCGGCAAGCTCTTTGCGCGTGGCTTTTTGCTTCTTTTTCACAATATCCAGATCGTCCAGGATGCCAGGATCCGTCAAAAGCTGGCCGCAAGTAACTATCCCTTTTGCCAAAAGGGCGCTTTTCTCTGTTTTATTCAGCGTGCTGAGTACCGTAATGGGGAAGATTTTCTCCCGCTCGATGGCGTCCTTGAGGCCCTCATTTTTGGGGAAATCCCAGCCCATCAGGTGGATTCCCTTACATGCAGAATAGCGGATCGAATCTGGAGTGAAGCGGGAGTTGGTTACAATCCAGGTCTCAAAAATTGTGTCTTTGTGCTTGATGTCCGTCCGCATCTTTTCCTCGATATCAGCCACCCGTGAATGAACATAAAGCGGAACTTGGATACTCACGCTATTGCCTTGTTTTACAGAAAACTTACATTCTGCCAGGATCTGTTCTTTGCCTTTGCTAGCCAAAACATCCATCTCGTGGGTGATGGACGCGCCATCCAAAACCAGTGCGGTTTGAACCGCATATCCCCGGCTTCTGAAGATCTCGCCTACAAATATTTCAAAGGGATGCCCGCTGGGCCCCATTTCCATAATTGCGTTCTTAAGCTTATATAGCGAAGCACCGGTTTTGTTCATGCGCTTGAAGAGGCTGTAAGCGCGGGAGTAGATCTTGCGCGTTGTGAGTCCGTCATAAACCCAGGATTGGATATCCTCAGCTATTGCGGAGATCATTTCTACGTTTGCCCCGGCGTTGCGCAAAGATGTTTTCAGCTTTTCTATGTCAAATACTTCTTTCTCACCAGATGCTTTAACTATCATTGTGCCGGAGTTCTGTGCCTCATTCTTCATTCTTGCTTCCTTCAATATTTTGCTCCTTACCACCACCATCCGGATGGGAACATGCCTCTGTTTATTAGGACAATTCCGGATTCCCTGGTTTGGAGATTTTGATTTTATCTGCTTCACAAATAGAGCAAATCGGATCCCTTGCTTTGTCTTCGGTGGAGGCAATTTGGTCAAGATATTATTTCTGAAGAGCCCCAAAAATAGTATCGGGAGGAGATATCAGGCATTCTTACAAGATAGAGGGAAGCCGGAGAATCCACCAAAATATGTTGGATAAATTCAACAAAAGGGGGGAAACGGGATTCTGGGAACTAATGAATTGCTTGACCTCCCGCCTTGGAAAAATCAAATGACTCAAAAGACAAACCCCAAAGGAGAGTCCCATGCAAGCGTATTATCAAATGCCCACCGTTCACTCTGCTCAATTGGTCTTTGTATCCGAAGATGATCTTTGGACTGTGTCCCTAAAAGGAGGAAAAGCCACCAGGCTAACCTCAAATCTTAGTCCCGTAAGATATCCGCTGCTTTCTCCGGATGGTAAATGGATAGCATTTTGTGGGATGGAGGAACGCATCCCGGAGATATATATCATGCCCTCCGCTGGAGGCCCCGCCAAACGGCTTACCTGGCAGGGCAGCAATTGCTACCCCGTGCGCTGGAAAGGCGAGCGTCTCATATATGCCAGTAGCTATGCCTCATTCACTCAGCGGGAGATGTTTCTCTGGGAAGTGGGGCTGGATGGCATGCCTCCTAAAAGCCTGGACTATGGCCCTGCCCGTAGCATCAGCTTTGGTTCCAGGGGAGTGGTCTTGGGGCGCAATACCAGTGATCCCGCCCGCTGGAAAAGGTATCGTGGGGGAACTGCCGGATATTTCCTGATCGACCCTGATGGCAAAGGAGAATACCGCAAATTTCTGGATCTGAAGAGCAACCTCAGCTCTCCCATGTGGATCGATAAAAGGATCTATTTCATCTCAGATCACGAGGGGATTGGCAATATCTATTCCGTTAATCTGAAGGGTAAGGATATCCGTAAACACTCAGATCATAAGGATTACTATGCCCGCAGGGCGGAAACAGATGGTAAAAGCATCGTTTGGCAAGCCGGGGGGGAGATCTTCTGCCTCGATATTGCCTCCGACAAACTGAGCCAGCTAAAGATCGATTACCAAAGCCCGCGGGTTCAGCTTTACCGCAAGTTTATTGAGACGGATAAGGACAAATATATCAATAGCGCTGCTCTTAGTCCGGATGCGGGCTCTGTATGTTTGGACATCCGCGGCAAAGCCCTATGTGGCGGAGCTTGGGAAGGCAGCATCCAGCAGTATGGTAAAAAGCAAGGTGTGCGCTATATGCAAAGCAGCTTTCTGCCGGATAACAAAGGGCTACTCACTATCTCCGACGAAGGCGACAAAGAGCATTTTGAGCTCTATCCCCTGCGTCAGGATTTTGGCGCGATAGATCCCAAAGCCAAGGTGCGAGTATATGCGGGAGATTTTGGCAGACCCTATCATTTTGTTCCATCTCCCTGTGGCAAGTGGATAGCCTTTTCTAACCATCGCAATGAACTTTGTCTTCTGAATCTGGAAACGGAAGAGCTCGTGAAAGTGGATCAGAATATATATGGAATGATCGATTCTTACGACTGGTCCCCTGATAGCCGCTGGCTGGCATATAGCATCAACGATACCCGCCTTACTCGAAGAATCATTATTTATGGTCTGAAGGACGCGGAAAGACACGTCATTACCAAGGCTGTGAAATATGACGATGAACCTTGTTTTGATCCAGAAGGCAAGTATCTCTACTTTATCTCCTGTCGTGATTATGAGCCTGTGTTCGA
>CAZJJH010000098.1:0-6253 GCA_964546265.1 uncultured Candidatus Cloacimonadota bacterium | reverse complement strand
AACCTCAAGCTCAGATTCCAGCCTGCAAGCGCCGACGAAGCTCTCATCTTCGTAAACCCCACAGCTTTAGAATATGAAGATACTATTGTGGGCGAAAGCAGCAGTTTAAACTTATCCATCACAAACAGTGGCAATATCCCTCTGGAGGGAAGCATCACTACTCCTGCCGGATTCTCTATAGCCCAACGTAGTAGCGCTCTGCAAAGCAAGACCCACCGCAATACGATCGATTTCTTAATCGCTTCCGGTGCCGACATCTCTTACACCGTGAGTTTTAACCCCGATTCTGCTACTGACTTCAGTGGCAATATCACAATCACCAGTAATGCAGAAAATGACCCCAATCTGAACATCCCCGTTATCGGCAGTGGCTATCTTCCGCCCACCATTTCCATCAGCACCGGAGGCATCAGCCAAAGCCTCCTGATAGGAGAAGAAGGTAGCGATAGCTTCACCATCAGCAACACCGGCGGCGAAGAGCTGAATTTCTCAATCACCTTTTCTCAAGACAGCCGTGCTATTAGCTCTGACCTAAATAAAGGTATGGACCGTAGCATCGCCGGAAGCTATCTCAGCATCGATCCCACTGCTTATTTGCCCGGAAGCACTATGGATTTGGAAGTATCTGTTTACAACGGTAGCACAGACACCGAATGGCTGAAAGAGGTGATCCTCACTATCCCTGCCGGAATCACCATCAACAACGTTACTGATATGACAGGTGGAAGCGCCCCATTAACCCCGACTACCATTGCTAATGTCATTACCTGGTTTGGAGAATCCTCCAGCAGCTGGGGACTTATCCAGGGTAGCGAAACCGGGCTTGCAACAGTAAACATAAGCATTCCCTCCGATCAAAGCGGAGATATGGAATTTCCCTACACTATCAACGGCGATATCTATAATAGCGAACCCCACACGATCTCGGATACCTTTGTCCTCATCCAGGATGCCCCTCCAATCACGTGGCTGAACCTCAGTTCCACCTCTGGCAGCCTTGCCTCAGGCGCTTCCGAGACCATCACTGCCAGTTTCAGTGCTGCCGGCATGAGTGAGGGTATCTACTCTGCCACGCTCATCATTAACTCAAATGACCCCGAACATCCCCAAACCCTGCTGGAAGCGAGCATGGAAGTAATAGATGTATCCAACCATCCTCCAGTGATAAACTTGCCTGAAAGCTTCAGTTTCGACAAAAATAGAGGATTGCCCATTGATATGTCTTTGTATGTTAGTGATCCCGACAATGATCCGCTCAGCATCCAGATTGTAGGAAACACCAACGTCCTATCTGATGTTGACGGCCTTGACGTGGTGCTAAGCGCCACACAAAACTGGGTGGGCAGTGAGACCCTGACCTTTATAGTATCCGATGGCGAACTTAGCAGTTCAGATCAGGCTATCGTGAGTGTATTGCCCGTGAATGTTCCGGCATGGGAAGCGGTGCAGTATCCCAATAACCCTGCCACCATCTATGCCACTGTAAATATCGAAGGATACCCAGCCTCTGCCAACGACCAGGTTGCTGCCTTTGTAGATAATGAATGCCGGGGAGTTGCGGACGTAGTTTTAACCCGCGATACAGCTTATGCCACCATCATCGTCCAGCTGGCAAATGTCAACGAGACGGTCTATTTCAGAGTGTATTCGTATTCCACAGATACCATCTATGAAAGTATGACCACAGTTGAGCCTGATTTTGGTGAAGAAATCGGTGATGGCAGCCCGGTGGAAATCGATGCCGGAACAATTACCGAACTGGATTCTCCTGTAGTTGCCTTGCAGTTTGAAGGCAGCTCCATGCAGTTAAGTTGGGCACCGGTCTTGCATGCTCAGGGCTACGAAATCTGGCATTGCAACCGTCCTGATGGAGAATTCCAATACTTAGCTTATTCCTCCACGCCTACATATCCCCTCAGCCCCGGCCAGAACCGTGCTTTCTACCGGGTAAAAGCAATCAGAGGAATCCCTGCAAAGTGAAAAAAATAACTATAATCTCTCTGTTTTTGCTCGCCCTCACTCTTTTGAGTGCGGGTGAGCAAAATGAATATTACTTCAGTTTCGAACTTACTGATCTCTCCCGGTTACCCTTTCTGGCAGAAATTGTCTCCATCGACAATGTTCAAGGCTACAGAATATTTGCCTATGCCAACGATAGTGAATGGGAGGCTTTTCTGAACACCGGCTATAAGCCCCGGATCCTTCCTCATCCCGGCATCAACCCAAAAGCTGAGATGGCAAACAGTAAGAGCAAAATGCGCGATTGGGACGCATATCCCACATATCAGGCTTATCTTGACCTGATGTATGGTTTTGCCCAAGATTACCCTGCTCTCTGCCGCATCGTGGACGCGGGCACTACCGTAGGCGGACGCAAAATTCTTTTTGCAGTGATATCCGACAACGTCTTGCAAAGAGAAGCCGAACCACGGATGATGTACACATCTACCATGCATGGCGACGAAACAGTGGGCTATGTCCTGATGCTGCGCCTCATCGATAGCCTGCTGGCAGGATACGGCAGTAACACCCGCATTACTAATCTGGTAAATCAAGGCGAAATCTGGATCAATCCCAATGCCAATCCGGATGGAACATACTATTCCGGCAATACAACTGTTTCCGGCGCCAGACGCTACAACCAGAATGGCTACGATTTGAACCGTAATTTCCCGGATCCCAATGGTAATCAATATAGCAACCAGCCTCTGCAACCGGAAACTTCTCTGATGATGAATCTGGGTCTTCAAGAACGCTTCCACCTTGTGGCAAATTTCCACGGTGGGGCTGAAGTGGTGAACTATCCTTGGGATCACAAATACGACTTGCATGCGGACGATGCCTGGTATCAGACCATCAGCCGCGCCTATGCCTCCTCCGCGCAAGACAACAGTCCTGCCGGTTACCTGGACGATCTTAATGATGGCATCACCAATGGTGCCCAATGGTATGTAACTACCGGAAACAGACAGGATTGGACAAACTATTGCGCCCGCGGCAGAGAAGTTACCATCGAAATTTCTTCCACCAAAAACCCCGCCGCCAGCACCTTACCGGATTTCTGGTCTTACAATTACGACGCCCTTCTGGGATACCTCGAACAAGGTTTATACGGAATCCACGGCTTGGTAACTGACGCCTGGGGCAATCCGCTACCTGCCACAATTAGCGTAAATAACCACGACGATAATCTCACTTACGTGGAAAGCACTGCCGATATCGGAAGCTTCTACCGCTACCTGAGTCCCGGTTCTTACAACCTCACCATCTCCTGCAATGGCTATGAGGATATCACAGTGGAAGATTTGATCGTTTCCAGCGCAAGTAGCACTCCTCTGGAAGTGGTCTTTGGAGAATTGCCGGATTTACTGGATATACCTTTACAGACAGGATGGAATTACCTAAGTTTCAGTGTGTTACCGGATAATCCCGAACTACTGATTCCGGCGATACAGCACCTGGAACAGATTAAATCCTGCTCCCAAAGCTACAATCCCGACCTACCGGCGCACTTCAATACCCTGAACTCCCCCGAGCCTGATACTGCATACTTTGTAAAAGTATCGGCTCCCTCCACTTTGCATATTGAGGGAGAAAGAGTAGCGAACGATCCCATCAATCTGAAACAAGGCTGGAATTTTGTAGCCTACTACCCCGCAACAGAACTGGCTGTGGAAACAGCCTTAAGCACTATTATTACTTACTTGCAGGATCTCCGCCATGGCGATCTCTCCTGGGCTGAAGCACAATTATCACTAATGCAGCCCGGCAAAGGATACTGGATCCGGGTAGCTCAGGATTGCTTGCTGCAATATCCCTGATCACAAAGATAGATAACGCGAACTTAAATAGAGATATTTCAACTGTTATCACAAGCAAAACCGCCCTTTATGGGGCGGTTTTTTCGGACTCTCTTTCAAACTAAGTGGGCAACCATGAAGATTCTCTTTCTCTTAGTTAGCTGCATGCAATATCTTTATGCCATTCATTCCGCTAATATCAAGCGTTTGAACACCTTCTGTACTGTAGGGGCGCTCGCTGAAGCGCCCATCTAGTGTAGGTGCGGCATTTAGCCGCACATTTTAACACGCGTCTGGAAGACCGCGTCTACTCAAAAAGATAGGCGGCTAAATGCCGCCTCAACTATGAGTGCGATCAGCACAGCAATTATCGGGGCTGATTCTTTCTTCAGGAAGTTCGGAATCAGCCGAAACGGTAAGCAAACAGATAGCAAGGTCGGCGCGCGTCTGTTACTTCGTCCGGACATCATCGTAGTTTTATCGCCGGATAGTGCTGTGGTGGAAGCAGTATCCAGGCAGGAAACATTGCTAAAGCAGGGTTGAAGCATTCGGGGAGCATTGTCTTTCACTGCCCCGGGCAGCACTGCTTTCAAGGAAATCAGCTTGCTTCGCGGGAAGTATTTTCCGCTTCCGTTGGTACATGAGCCGCGTCTGTGCCCAGACTTCTTGCTGGATTTCTTTGTAATGCCGGCACAAAAAAGGGACCGATGCAAGCATCGGTCCTTTTCGTCTTAATTTCGTTTTACAGATTGCGGCGCAATGTACGTGCCATATTCAATTTGGAAAGCGGAGACATAGTATTGTATTCTTCACCATAGTACTTTGAATCTATATAGAAGCTACTAAAGGCAAAGCGTCCTTTTTCCACGAAAGTGAGCTGTCCCAGGAACAAGCTGTATTCCGCATCGGGTCCCAGATCTTCCAGGGCATTGGCAGGAACGGTAAATGATCTGGCTTCTTTGTTCAGCACTACTATGTATTCATCGTCTTCCTCGGGTTCCCAATTAAAGACAACCGCTCCGGCATATTGGTATTGATTGCTATTTTGCATGCTCCAGCTGAAGGAAGTATCCTGACTTGGATCAAAAACAGCCGGGAAGGCGGTTGAACTCTGGTAAGGCATTCTGACATCGGCGGAACTGAGCACAGTGGAATTTTTCATGAATTTCACGTTGTACTGCTGGCCGGCGGTCAGTTCGGTATGGGCATAGAAACTGCCTTCATAGCCCCAAAGTTCCAGCATCTGGCCTCCGATTTCCATCATATAAACATCTTCCTGCGATAGATCCCCGGGATTTCCCAGATAGTCCGCATAAACCGAATACATTCTGGCGCTTTCTCCACCTTCAACCTCAATAAAATAAATATCCCAGTCAAATTCGCTTTCAGTCACCTCGGGTAAACCGGTTACGTTGTTATCGTCATCGTCATCCCCGCAGGCGCTGAGTGCAAAAAGTGCTACAAAGGCGAGTGCCAGTAGCAACCATAGTTTTGTTTTCATGATTGGCTCCTTTCTTTTTTTTAGTATTTAGTCTATTTTAAACCCGTGCACTTCCCAGCATCCGGCGTCATCGATCCACACCGAGCCCTCTTTGAAGGGAGGGATTTGGATAGACACTCTGCCAAAGTTTACTCCGGGACGCAGGAATCCGGCGCTAACCGCCAGGCGCTCCCAATCCATGCCGGGTATAGCTTTTCCTTTGAAACGGTTGGTAATTTTGCCATTTTCTTTGAAGGTGATCATTTGCATGGTGATCTGAGGAGGATTTGGGCTATCAGTTTTTAGCATCGCCCGTGAATAGTATCCGCCATAGCGGCGTACTTTGAACGGTTCTGAGATCAGCAAAATATCTTTATCCGACGCTGAGATCTGCAAAGAGGAATCCCCTTCAAGGGCTTCTTTGGGATCGATGCGAATTTTGTCGTAACCGGCTGTGTATGGTTCGGTGTGAATGGTCCAGCCCTTAAGAGCTTCCTCCGGGGAGAGTGATGTGAGGGCAAAGCCGGGATTTGCCAGCAGATTTTTGCTATCCTGAATATCTGCTTCAGTAAAGAGCAGAGACGAACTTACAAAACAAGAGCTAAGGGTAAGTGCAATAAGCAGAAGCCATATGCAACGCTTCATTTAATAAAACCTCTTTCATTTAGATATTTCAAGATCACCGCCACCGAAATGGTGTTGATCATAAGATTTGAACCACCGTAGCTGATAAAGGGCAAGGGAATTCCCGTTGCCGGCACCAAACCTATGTTCATACCGATATTGATGAAGCTCTGAAGCATAAGATAAGCGAGTATCCCTGCAGTGGCAACCTTTCTTTCCCTTACCTTGAGCCTACTGATATCGTAGATGATTCTGCCAAAAAACGCCATAAAGAGCAGGAGCAGGAAGAGCGATCCCACAAAGCCAAACTCTTCTCCCACAACGGAAAAGATGAAATCTGTGTGATGCT
>CAZJJH010000097.1:0-6260 GCA_964546265.1 uncultured Candidatus Cloacimonadota bacterium | reverse complement strand
TATATTTTGAGGGGATGAAGGAGCTAAGCGCGGCAAGAGCTTCGGTTTATTTCTTTCTCAAGCCAGCTCTGGCGTCTATCCTGGCATATATATTCCTGGCTGAACATCTCAGCTTGATTCAGACATTAGGCATTATTCTGGTGATGCTGGCGCTCAGCCGACGGGTTTGGATGAAATATCTATGAGCAAGATCAATCTGAAACGAAACATAGCCTTTACTACCAGTTCCCAAGTAATCACCATGTTTGCCTCATTTGTGGCAAATTGGTATCTGGCAAGGTTTTTAGGGCCTGAACTGCGGGGTCAATATGTGTATCTGTTTACGGTCAATTCAGTTGTCTGGCTGATGTTGGACCTGGGAGTGTCACAGTCCTTGATGTATAGCTTACAAAGGGATAAATCGGATCCTAAATCGCTGTACAGCATGTCTCTGGTTTTCTTTTTCATCAGTCTGGCACTATCTGTGTTGATCTTTCAGATCTTCGGTTCCCGGATCCTGGGCGGATCTTCCTACCATCGGTTAATCATATTTGCCCTCAGTGTCTATATCGCTCTGTATCAATTGCATACCAGGCAGAAGGTAATGTCCATCGGGATGAATCGGATCAAGGATTACTCTCTGCTGCATATATTACCCAGTTTGATGTTTATGCTCTTTATCCTGCCATTGTTTTGGGTGTTTCCCAAAAGCTTTCGGATGCAGAGCAGTTATCTGCTCTATGTGTTTATCATGCTGGGGATTACGATAGCTTTTCACATCCGGCTTAGCCGACACATCAAATTCCGGTTCCATTGGGATTTCCCTTTGGTTAAACGGACCTATTCTCTGGGCTTCAAGGCCTTTCTGAGCGAATATATGACTATCATGATGATCCGCACAGATGTTCTATTGCTAAAGCACTTAGGTGGCTTTGCAGACCTGGGCATATATATGTTGGCGATCAATTTTATCGATATCATAAGTGTGGCGAGCAACATGATCGGTGTGGTTATCTTGAACAAATTTGCAGCCTTGAACGACGATGGCGCTTCTCTTGCGATTTTACGCAAGATATTTGTAGTGATGATAGCTTTTAACCTGATCTGCATCCTGGGCATGGCGCTAGTGGGAAAAATCGTGATAAGCTTTATGTATACAAATGATTATATCGGTGCTTATACCGCATTTATGTATCTGATTCCGGCAATCTTTGGGCTTACTTTGGGATCCCTGTTCAATACCTTCCTTTGGGCAAAGGGTTTCCCGATATTTACGATCATTGCTCCGGCAATATCTGCCATTAGCAAACTGCTCCTGGGTTTGTTCCTGATTCCCAGATATGGATATCTGGGTGCAGCGATGTCTTCCTCCATCGTATATCCATTGTGGATTGTAATGCTGATGATCTGGTATTTCAGCACTCATCCCCAGCAGCACATCTCCAACCTTGTTGTTCGTAAAGCAGATCTGAAAGATATGTCCTTGATGGTCCATTCACTTATCGGTAGAATAAAAGGACAGGCTATATGAAGATAGTATTTATTAATAGTATATTCCCAAATCCGGCAGAGCCATTGAAAGGGAACTTTATCCAGCGCATGCTGCAGGAGTATCCACAAGAACTAGAACTTGAAGTGATAGCTCCGGTACCCTTCTTCTTGAGTGCCAGACGCCGCAAAAAAGTTGTCGTTCCTTTCTTCAGGAGCATCAATAGCGATTCCCGCCATATCCGGGTATGGCATCCTCGTTATCTGCTTTTCCCCCGGAACATCATGCAAAGCTTCATACCAATATTTGAGTATTTAGCGATATTGCCGATACTCATTTTGCTGCATAAGAGAAAGAAAATAGATGCTCTGCATGCGAATTTTTGCTTACCGGATGGAGTGGCTTGCAGTTATGCAGCGCAGAAACTGGGAATTCCCTATCTGATCACCGAGCACCGGGGCGCGATAGAATCCTTACTTAGAATACCCCGCCTGAAGCATTTGATGTTTCCGGCATACGCAAATGCATTCAAGGTGATTACTGTTTCTCAAAGAATCAAGGACGCTCTTTACAACGCAGAATACTACAAACAAAATGCTGTAGTAATTCCCAATGGGATCGATCTGAATCAGTATCCTTTTACCCCCAATAAAAGTAAGCCCAAAAAACTCATATTCATCGGTAATCTGGTGGTCGATAAGGGGGTGCAGGTGCTGATTGAAGCATTTGCTAGCCTGGCTGCGGAAGATTACATACTGACTATCGTGGGCGATGGTCCCTACAAAAAAGAGCTGATGAAGAAAGTTCAAGAACACTCTCTTGAACAAAAAATCAACTTTTGGGGCGAGATTCCAAATGCTGATCTTGGCAAAGTAATTGCGGAACACCATATTCTGGTGCATCCAAGTTTTCAGGAAAGTTTTGGCATTGTAGTTTTAGAAGCTCTTGCCTGCGGGAAACCCGTAGTAGCCACTTACAACGGCGGCAGTGAGTTTATTCTGCAAGATGGGCATGGGGTATTGGTGCCTGCAAAAGATGCCGTAGCTCTGGCAGATGGTATCCGTAAGGTTGCGGATATGGATTGTGAAGCATTATCCCTCAGAAACTACGTGGAAGAAAACTTTGCATTGGAGAAGGTGATAAAGGATACCCTTGCCCAGTATCCTGCCTTCAAGCGTGAGCTTAGCATATGCCATCTTTCTTCCGTACATGTCCGCAGCGACGTAAGAGTGTTTTATAAACAATGTAAAAGCCTGGTGGATGCCGGTTATAAAGTGCATCTGGTTGTTTGTGACGGCAAGCGTCACGAGCGCAAAGATGGGGTGATTATTCATGATGCGGGAGCTCCCCAAAACCGCAAACAACGGATGCTTTTTTCGCCCTTTAAAGTTTTTCGCCGGGCATGGTATATTAATGCTGATGCTTACCAGATTCATGATCCGGAGTTACTCCCTTTAGCCATCCTCTTCAAACTCTTTACCCGTAAACCGATAATTTACGACATCCACGAAAGCTATCCGGAAATGTTTTTGCACAAGGAGTATCTCAGTAAGCTCTGGGGCAGGCTCATCTCTTTGGGTATGAGATTATTGGAAAGTGTATCAGTGAAGCTTTTGGATCATGCGATTGCTGCTACCGAGCATATAGCCGGGCAATTCAAGGATGTGCGAGTGGTTCACAATTATCCGATATTGGCAGAGTGGCTGAACATTCAGGATTCTGGGCAGCGTTACAAGCAAAGAAAGATCTGCTATGTGGGTAGCATTACCCGGGAACGGGGAATTGCTCAGATCATAAAGGCAATTGAACATGTGGATTGTGAGCTGCATCTGGCAGGAAGTTACGAACCTCCGGAATTTAGGGAAGAATTGATTGCCATGCCGGGTTTTGTCAAAGTAGTGGAATATGGCTATGTAAACCGGGAACAAGCTGCTAAGATATTTGCAAACAGTGCTCTGGGAGTTGTTCTGTTCGATAAAAGCCCAAACCACTTGCATTCCCTTTCCACAAAGATGTTTGAATACATGGCTGCCGGGCTACCGATAATGGTATCAGATCTTCCGTCCAATGTCAAATTACTTGACACTACTGCGGCAGGCATTTACATTGATCCGGACAGCGTTGAGCAAATCGCTCAAAATCTGGAAAGGCTGCTATCGGATCCGCAGAAGCTTTCCCAATGGGGAGCAAATGGCAGAAAAGCCGTGGTTTCGGATTACTCTTGGGAAAACGAGAAAGATAAATACCTTGGCCTTTATTCCGAGCTGTTTAATACGGAGAAGATTTGAAAATTCTATTCTTAAGTTCCCGCATTCCTTACCCTTCGGATAGAGGAGACAAAGTGCGCACCCTGTTCCTTTTGCGGCAATTTGCCCAAATGGGTGATTTGCATCTGGCATCCCTGGTATGCGGGAAACAGGATAAACACGCTATGCAGGAATTGCAGAAAGAGATTCCCAATTGCCACTTTGTGGAACACAGCAGATTTCGGGCGCTGGTGAATATGTTTGTAAACATCTTTTCGGCATGCCCCTTTCAAGTAGCATACTACAACAATAAACAGCTTATGGCAAGGCTGAAATCGCTAAAGCAAGAGCAGAACTTTGATCTGGTTTACACCCATCTGATTCGCATGGTACCCTATGCCCGTATGTTCAGAAAAACAAAGGTCATCCTGGATTACACGGATTGCATTTCGCTGGAATATAGCAGAAGCCTGGATCATTTATCCGGCATTCGTAAGCTTTTCTTTCGCATAGAATCTGCCCGAACCTCCCGTTATGAGATGAAAGTGGCAAATCTTTTCAGCGAGAACTGGGTCATCTCCCAAGTAGATCTGCAAAAATTGGGGCTTAAAGAACATCATCTGAGCAAGGTCTTGCCAAATCAGGTTAGAATCCCCCCAAATGAAGCAGATTCCAGTCTCAAAATGCGCCTGATCTTCACCGGGAATATGAGCGTTCCCCACAATGTTACTGCGGTAAAAAATGTCAGCCGCAAAATTATGCCCGCCCTTTTACGGGATTATCCGGCGCTGCAGTTTGTGATAGTTGGCGCTGCACCATCTGCAGAAGTAAAAGCCTTGGATGGGTTGAACAACACCAAAGTATTGGGCTTTGTAGATGATCTTTACAAAGAAATAATGGCCAGTGATATCTTCATTGCTCCTATGTATTTTAGCGCTGGAATCCAGAATAAAGCTCTGGAAGCTATGGCTTGCGGAGTTCCGGTAATCACCACACCCAATGTGGCGCAAAGCCTGGATGCACATGACGAAGTGGAGCTTATGATAGCAGAAGACAATCATGCTTTTGTGAAGAAAACAAGCTTCCTGCTGGAACACGAAAATGCCCGCGCGCAGATTGGAAAATCCGGACGGGCACTGGTCAACAAAAAATATTCACCCGAGGCTATTCAAGCACTTATCCAAGCACGGGTGGAACACATAATTAATTCCTAAAAGGAGTATTATTCATGCAAAAAGTGAAAATTGGTCTCATCGGGTGTGGACGGATTTCCAAAAATCACCTGGACGCAGTATCGCAGATCCCGGAAGCAGAATTTGTAGCCGTTTGCGATTGCGAACCGGAAAGAGCAAGGCAAGTAGCTCAGGAACAAGGCATCAAAGGAATCTATACCGATCATCACGAGATGCTGAAGCAAGAAAAGCTAGATTTAGTTTCTATTTGTACCCCCAGCGGCATGCATCCTGAAATGGGCATCGATGTCGCAAACGCCAAGGTGAACGTTCTCACCGAAAAACCAATGTCTATCAACATCGAATCTGCCGATAAACTGATCAAAGCTTGCGATGATAATCACGTAAAACTATTTGTGGTTAAACAAAACCGCTTGAATAGCACCATGCAACTCTTGAAAAGAGCGGTAGATAAGAACCGTTTTGGCAGAATCTATACGGCTCAGGCCAACGTGTTCTGGCAAAGACCTCAGTCCTATTACGACGCTGCAAAATGGCGCGGTACATGGGAATTTGACGGCGGAGCCTATATGAACCAGGCCAGCCACTATGTGGACGCCATATATTGGTTACTGGGAAATGTGGATAGCGTATCTGCCTTTACTGCCACCATGGCACGGAAGATCGAGGCTGAAGATACCGGAAGCGCTATCCTAAAGTTCCGTAGTGGGATTATTGCTACCATAAATGTGACCATGCTTACCTATCCCAAAAACTTCGAAGGCTCCATCACCATTATCGGCGAAAAGGGTATTGTAAAAGTAGGGGGAGTGGCTGTCAATAAGATCGAGAAATGGGAATTTGAAGATTATGATGATGACGATCGCATTGCTTTGGATACAAACTATGTGCCGCCAAACGTATATGGCTTTGGGCATAATCCCTACTACCGCAATGTGATAGACGTACTTCTGGGCAAAGCTGTACCCTCCACAGATGGACGTGACGGAAGAAAGTCTGTTGAGATCATTCAGGCTATATATCGCTCTGCGAAGACAGGTAAGAAGGTTTCTCTGCCTTTGTAAATATATATATTGGACCCGGATATGCTATTTGTAATCCGGATTCATCCTTGATAAATATAGAAAGCCGGAACGCAGATTTGATAAGCATTCCGGCTTCTTGTTTAGGAAGACGATTAGAACGCAATCTGGCACTATGATTTCACCTATGTTCGGTAATAATTTACTTGTTATTGGTCTTCCTCTCCCAGGACGTTTTCATCTTAGATAACTAATCTTCGCTACCAGACCTACCTTAGGCATCCTCCATATAGGTAACTGCTATGCTTCCAGAGAGATAAACGCGGAGAGT
>CAZJJH010000096.1:0-6278 GCA_964546265.1 uncultured Candidatus Cloacimonadota bacterium | reverse complement strand
GCAAGCAAGTGCACTGCTCTGATCTGATGGCGGATTAGAGAACGGGGTGCGTATTCTTTGTTCAGATACATGCTGCCAAGTCCGATCTTGCAATTATTAATGGGGCTAAAGCTGATTTCTGCTTGAGTATATAACTCATGGTGGGCATCTGTGGAATCCCAATCTGGAAAAAGAGATACAGCACTACTTCCTCTAAGATCAAATCCACTCGTGATTAACTGCATCTCCAGGGCACTTATGGATACAGGAGTGCGCCAGTGGTTGTCCATGGTGCGCAGATCTTGGGACAGCTTGAGAAAAAGACTTGTTGCATCATAGCCATACATCAGTTTAGCACTGGCCTGGTTATGAATATTGCCTCCGATATCCAGCCTCAGGCTTTGTTTGCTGGATCCGGGGATGAAACTAAGCGCGAGAGAGTTCATGCGCATAGCTTGATAGTTAAAAGTTTGATAACCACGAATCAGCCCGGGAATATTATCCATCCCATAATCAGCACCAAAGCCATGTTCATAGCTGCCTGCTTCAATTCTAAAGGATTGATTAATACTCCCACCCAAAATAATCTTCTTCAAACTGATCCGGTTTTCATCAAAGAACTGCCAGGTGCTAAGTTCTAGATCCAGAAACACATTTCTGTGCTGAAGATTGTGCAGACCAAATTCGGCTCTGTAAAGCTGATCCCAGCTTAGCTCTTTACCTTCCTGGGGTGGATCGTAATACATTTTGCTTAGAGATTCCCACTTGGCGAAAACCGGTAAATTCTGTGCTCCAAGTATTCCGCAGAAGAGTATAAACAGAGATGTTAGAGCCAGAAATCTATTCATTGATACCGGATTTCAGGATGTCTCTAATGCTGTGGGCAATGGCTGC
Source organism: uncultured Candidatus Cloacimonadota bacterium (assembly GCA_964546265.1). Taxonomy (GTDB): domain Bacteria; phylum Cloacimonadota; class Cloacimonadia; order Cloacimonadales; family Cloacimonadaceae; genus UBA5456. The sequence continues at coordinate 5,405 of CAZJJH010000096.1, read as the reverse complement.
GATATCCAGCTCATCTTTATGGTGGAGCCAGGAACTCATTGTAAAATCCATCACACCTACAATTAATAGCGCAAAAGCATGAGTATCTATTTTGCGAATGCGTTTCTCAGCTATGGCCTGTTCTGCAGTAGCAATCACGTAGTCTATGTAACGTTTGAGAGGGTTGTAGTTTGGATAAAGGCTATAAAAATCATCGTTTTGGCGGGCTTCAAGAGTAAGAAACCGAGCGATGAAAGGTCTTTCTTTTACCAGCTTGATATGGAGCATGAAGAATTCGAAGAGCCTGTCCATGGTATCTGGGATATCTTTGGTAGAATCAATAATATTCTGCAATTCAGGTCCGATTATCTCGTGCATACATTCATTTAGCAGAGCTTCTTTGCTGCTAAAGTAAACATACACGGTACCCTGGGCAATTCTTGCGGCCTTTGCGATGTCGGCAATGGTAGTTTGTTGGGATCCTTTTTGGGCAAAGACCTCAGTTGCTTTTTCTAAAATAAGCTCTTTTTTATTTCTACGGTTGGCGTATCTTTTTGATGTCATTATTCCTCCAATCACCAGAGACTACAGCATGATTGCCCAGTCAATCAAATCTGTCAATGCTTTTCCTGGCAATAATGATAATTCCTGTGCCTTTGGCTTTTGGAATATGGATATCCAGCAGCATCATCAGTTGGGCAGGGATGAAAGAAACGAAGTAGTAAAAAGGCCACAGCAAAGCACTTAACTTGCTTTTGGAAAAGATACTTAGGGGTAGTTTAACCAGCAAACGCCAGCTGAGAGCTCCCCAAAAACCGTAGCTGTATTCTGAGGAAAGCAGACTGAAACCACAATTGACTATTTTTTGTTCAAGATCATACTTGCTGTAACCCGGGCGAACGTGTTCAGCGGTAAATCTTGCTGCTTCGTCCAGGTCGCTGGGTGTGGAGATAATGAGAAGCCCTCCCTCAAGAAGTGCGGTATGCAGGTTTTTGATGGCAGAAACATCATCTTCGATGTGTTCCAGGATATCAATAGCAATTGCCATATTGAATTTATCTTCCGGCACAAAGCTTTGCAGATCAGCATGTTGCCATGAGAATCGCTGTTTGTTGAATCTTGCAAAGGAATCCAGGTAATCCGTCTTCAGATCAACCGCAAATGCTTTTGACCTGGGATATTTTTTCAGAATGTAGGCGCTATACTGGCAAAAGCCTGCCCCTGCATCATAAAAAGTATCGCCATCCTTGAAGTGTTTATGGATCGCCCGTTTTACGTAATGTTGCCTGAGAAGCAACATATCCAAAGCGAGATAAAAAAGACTGCGAAAAGCAGGAAATATGGCGATGTATCTGGCAAAGGCATCTTTGATAGGGTCGTAGTGCATTGCTGGCTCCTGAAAAGAAATGTATTGACGATTTTGTGCATTGCGCAATTTCGTCAATACATAAATTTGATTATGATAGTAAAAGAAATAAACGACATCAGGCGCATAAACCTGCACTTGCACACGCGTGCATCGGATGGAGCATTTAGCCCCAGCCAGATCATTAAACAAGCAAAGATGATTGGCTTGGATCTGATCTCCATTACAGACCATGATACTGCTGAAGCCTATAATCAGCTTCCTGCAAGTATTGCGCCGCTTCGCATCCTCCCCGGTATGGAGATAAGTTCCATGCACGAGGGTCACGACGTCCACATTTTAGCCTATGGCTACGATTTTAATAACCAGGCGCTCAAAGAACTTACCGAGAAGTATCTGGTGGGAAGACGCAACAGAGCTGTTAAAATGATAGAATTGCTGGGAACAATGGGTATTGACATTACCATTGAGGAAGTGGCAGCAATGGCTGGAGCAAAAGACCTCATTGTGCGTCCTCACATCGCTCAGGTGCTATTGAAAAAGGGTTATGTCCAGCATAAAAACGAAGCTTTTGACAAGTATATAGGGAACTTCAAGCCAGCCTTTGTGCCAAAACCGGAGCATAGGGTTCCAGATGTGATCGACATAATCCATCAGGCAGGAGGCTTTGCCATTATCGCACATCCCGGTAAGTTAGTAAATGACAATTACGTACACGAATTTGTAAGTTACGGCATCGATGGCCTGGAAGTATGGCACCCGGATCATTATCAATACCAAGTGGATTCCTTCATTGAGATTTGTCAGAACAACGGGCTTTATATGACCGCTGGGAGCGATTTTCACGGCGAAGGCGATGGCATAAATCTGTTTGATATGGTTCCAGCTTCGGAAGTTATTCTGGAGAGCGTGAGGAAGCTGTATAAGGAATACAAATGCCGCGTAAGCTAAAGCTGGAATTCATTAGAGATAAACTGCCGGTGGTTTACCGGCATAAACCCGCACTTCGCTGGTTTATGATTCTTATCTCATTCTCGATCATGATATATAGCATATATTTCATGATGATGTTTGTTACTACAGATACTCCAATCTTCTTTAAAATATTGCCCATAGCGATTGGTTTTGTTGGTTTGGATTCAGTGCTAAAGAAACTTACCAGTCTGAACAGTATTCGCTTTGAAGATAGAAAACTCATTCTTGGCTTTCTGGCCAAAAAGAGCATTGAGATACCCTATCTAAGTATCACCAGACTTCTCTTATACAAAAAGATTACATACTATTTCGGAATTGAGTATATTGATGAAACCGGCAGAACCCGAAGCTACGTGAGTCCAGCATCTTTTCCCAATGTATTGGAGGTAATCTTAAACATCAGTGATCTGGCGCCCCAAGCCGAAATCCCGGATAAAATGAAAGGCGTGTTGGATTACTTGAAGGAGAGTGTGCACAATGAGATTTGATGAGATCACTCCACGCAAGGGGAGCGGATGCTTCAAGTACGATGCCCTGAAGTCTGTGTTTGGTAGCGAGGATCTGATTCCCCTCTGGGTGGCTGATATGGATTTCCCGGTCTGCAAAGGTATCCTTTCTGCCCTGCAAAATCGGCTAAACCATCCAATTTATGGCTACAACTTTCCTTCAGACGAATTCCCGAACTCATTGAGGGCGTGGATGCTCAAGCGACATGAACTGAACACCTATGATCAGGAAGCCATTGCAATACCCAGCCTGATGACAGCCCTTGCCATCAGTATTTTGAGCCTGAGCAAAGAAGGGGACGGGATTCTTATTCAGACACCGGTTTATCCTCCTTTTCACAGTACTGTTAAAGAGCATAAACGCCAATTGCTCACCAATCCTTTGATAAAAGAGAATGATGCCTACTGTATTGACTGGGAAGATTTTGAAGCCAAAGCCCAGATGGCTAGGATGTTCATCCTCTGCAATCCCCATAACCCCATTGGTAAAGTGTTTTCTGCCGAGGAGTTGCGTGAAATGCATCGAATATGCAGGAAGCATGATGTGATCATCTTCAGTGACGAAATTCATGCCGATATTGTATATCAACCCAAAAAGCACATACCCATTGCATCATTTGGGGATGATAATGTGATTACCGCCGTCTCTCCGGCAAAGAGTTTCAATATTGCGGGTTTGGCGACTGCAATGATGTTTGCGCCGCGAAACCATATTGCTGATGCACTCAAGGACATGAATATCAGTTTGCACACTTTCATGGGAAACAGCTTTGGAGTTGCTGCATTTACGGCTGCCTACCAAACTGGGGAGAGCTGGTTGGAAGAACTGCTTAAGTATCTGGAAACTAACCGGGATCTGTTGGCAGATTTTTTCGCTCATGAAACTGAAGTAATATCGATGAGCAAGTGTGAGGGAACCTTTCTGGCATGGTTGGATTGCAGAGCTATGCAGATGAGCGATAAGGAATTGCACGCACACTTTGTTCACAGAGCAGGGCTGGCATTGAATCCCGGAACTACATTTGGAGAAGAGGGAAGCGGCCACATGCGTCTGAACTTCGCTTGCCCCAAAGAGGTGCTGGAGCAAGCGCTGGAACGCTTAAAACTATCTTTGAGGAATCGATAAGTGAAACTAAAGCAAGCGATAACAGAACTATACAACTCTCCCAAACGTGAATACACAGCCGGCGACAGAGAGCTTTTTGATACTTTCACCAAAGCCCTAAATGACGGCTCCATCCGCTCTTGTGAAAAGATTGGAAACGAATGGATTGTTAATCAATGGGTAAAAATGGGTATCTTAGTTGGTTTCAGAATGGGCAAACTCTCGGAGTATCCCGCCTATCCCGGAAAGAGCTTTTATGAAAAAGACACAATGCATGAAAAGCACCTGACGCTTGATATGGGAGTGCGAATCGTTCCGGGAGGAACTTCAATCCGAACGGGCGCATATATCGCAGCAGGGGTTACTATTATGCCCCCTTCTTACATAAATATTGGAGCTTGGGTGGATGAGGGATCCATGGTGGATTCTCATGCTTTAGTCGGATCTTGCGCGCAGATCGGTAAAAGGGTTCATCTCTCTGCAGGCGCTATGATCGGCGGAGTGTTGGAGCCAATTGGCACAAGACCGGTAATAGTGGAAGATGATGCCTTCATTGGGGGAAATACAGGAATATATGAAGGAATAATCATCAGCCGAAGAGCCGTGATCGCATCCGGAACCGTGATTAACTCATCAACCCCCATATACGACAGCGTAAATCAACAATATTTGGCACGAGATTCCCAGGGATCTTTCACTATCCCCGCCAATGCTGTGCTTGTTCCTGGTAGCCGGGAGTTAAGAAATAATCCGGGCTTCAGTTTATATTGCCCTATCATCATAAAATATCGAGACGCAAAGACTGACGCTGCCGTGGTGCTGGAGCATGAACTCAGATCCCGGCTGGATTGAGGCAAGACGCCTCGCTCATACCGAGCTTTCGCTACTTCGCAAGCTAATGGCTCTTGCTCCCGAGGGTACCATCAATCTTGCTCTGGGAGAATTGGGATACTCTTTTCCGGACATTCTAAAGAACAAGGCTATAGAGATATTAAATGAAGGTGATCCCAGATACACTGCAAACGCCGGGATTCCTGAACTCCGTGCTAGAATCGCACAAATCTATAATTCAGGATCTGACAATGTGTGCGTAACTAATGGCGCAGAAGAAGCTTTATATATCTGCTTGCAAGCTATTGTAAATGAAAATGATACAGTTGTAATACCAGATCCGGATTATCCTGCTTATCCCAGTCTGGCGCACCTTGCCGGTGCAAATATCATCCGGCTTCCTTTGAAAGCAGATTTTATGTCCTTCGATTGGACTCGGATGAATGAGACTATCCTGCAGCCCAAGGTCTTTCTGATGAGCTGCCCTTCAAATCCCTGCGGATTTATCCCCGGGAAGGAAGATATGCAAAAGCTATGCCAGCTTCTTACTGATAGTGGAGGGTATTTGATTGTGGACGAGGTATATAGTGAGATATACACGATTATGCCCGAGCTTCCAGACTACAGCAGTATCCCAAATCTG
>CAZJJH010000095.1:0-6419 GCA_964546265.1 uncultured Candidatus Cloacimonadota bacterium | reverse complement strand
AATGCATGCCAATAGCTCCCTTGATGCTTCATGCCGGCAAAAGCTGGATTTCGTCCTCAGGTATTGCTGTGGAAATAGCTAATTCCAAAGATGAAGGTCTGTTGAAGCTACGCAGAAGTATGGGGGATGAGGCGGGCAGAGCTAAATGGAAGGGATCATTAGATAAGAGCCGGCAAGAAAAAACCCTGCCGAGGCAGGGTTCTTGTGATCTACAGGATTGGGAGAACTCATTTTTGCAGACACATTTTTTTGTGATGCAGGCTATTACCGTCGTTTAAACGAATAAAATAGACGCCGGAGCCAGCTGAACGCTTGTGCAGATCGGTGCCATCCCAGGTGAGAGCATGGCTGCCCGCAGCAAGCGGTCCTTTGTATAGGGTTTTCACCAATTGTCCCCGGAGATTGAAGATCTGGAGCGTAACATCTGCGGCTTCTTTGATCTCGAAGCTGATGCAGGTAGTAGGGTTGAATGGATTCGGATAGTTTGTGAGAAGTTTCGGCACGGCTCCGGCTGTATTTTCATCGTTGGAAATAGGTTCTATCACAACAGTGTTTGAGGGTTCAGATTCTCCGGAATCGTAATTCGCAACAATGTAATAGGAGGTGCTTTCCTGGCTGGCCGCCGGCTCTTGGTAATTCTCATCAAATTCCGAGAGGCTGTCTATATGCTCTGCATCTCTGAACACCAGGTATCCGGTGAGGATGGGATACAATCCGCGGCTTACGGGATTTATGCTTTCGTTTTGTTCCAGTTTGATCTTGAATTTCCAGTTTTGGACGATACCATATTCAGAGAAGAGATCGCTCATATTCCCGCCCACGTATATGCCATTGGCCCCCTCAATGGGTTCGGGGGAGTCGTCCAGCATCAAACCGCCATTAGTTTCCAATTCAAAGCGGAAGGCGTTTAAGATGCTTTCGATATTCAGCCAGTTGCATTCAACGAAGTTCCACTGATTGGGGACAGGACTTTCGACTATGTGTTCAAAGCAGAGATATTCGTTTTCGGGATCGGTGCGGTTGAAGACCCTGACCGATACCGCATCATCCGTAACAGGGATAAAGGCAATACCTACACTACGATGGTCGATTACACTCATCATGTCACCTGCTTCAAAATTGATATAGGCAATGAAGTTTTCTCCGCTAAACGGAGCATCATTAGTTCCGGGAGCGTCCTTTCCGAATATCTTGAATCCATCGTCCGGGCGTTGCCAGGAGAGCTTTACCAAATCGTTTTCCACGCTGCCGCTGAGTCCTGTTACCGGGTGATATACTGCTGGACCGGCTACTACAGCGATGAAATCCGACTCAGCGAAGCCATCCTGATAGACAGCTCTTACAATATATTCATACACTTCGCCAAATACGACATCAGTATCCGTGAAAGAAGTATCAATAAGCAATTCATCCAGAACGAGATATTCACCCCCGCCCATTTTCACGATTTTGTAGCCCAATAAATCACGGTTTGGAAGAACCGGAGCAAGCCACTCCAATTGCACTCCGCTTTCACAGCCCACTGCACTCACGCCGGAGGGAGGCATCAGATAGCGATACTCGTAGATGGGGCTTTGCAGTGAGCTACCATCCAGATATTGCGCTTCTAATTGATATTGCACAAGGGTGTCGTTTTGCAGGTTGTAATCCCGATACATTGTTTGGAACAGGTACTGCTGGGGGTTAAACACATCTTCGTTGTATATTTCCACTCCATTGCGCAACAGGGAAAGGGAACTGAGTCCGCCCCGCACTTGGTATGCCTTGATATCGATATTGGCGTAGGGATCTTCCTGCTGCTGGCCGCTGGTATTTACTTGGGAAATGCACAGCTCAGATGCCCGAAGTATCAGGCTGTTTGAGACGTTACTTTCTGAGGTGCTGTATTTTGCGGTAACATAGTAAAGCTGATCTCCAAATGGGAGAGATTCTTCTCCAAAGAAGGGTTCGGCAAGAGGAGAAGGATTTAGCAGAATGTGGTTGCGGTAGATATTGTAACCCAAAAAATCGCGCTGATCCCAAGGCTCAAATTCAGTTGCCAGCAGTCGGATCATAGCTGCTTCACCGTCACAAATCTCCCAGACATTTTCGCTGTCGTAACTCATGTAGCTGCGACTGTCATCAGTTGGTGTGATACCCAGGCTATAAAGATCCCCATTGCGGAATTTTACACCCAGATAGATGGGGGTCAGAGGGGGGAGGTCAAACATGAGCGGGAACTGTTTCCACTCCGGATATCCGGGAACGCGGGGAACAAACTCAAATTGTTTGGGGCTGTCGAAGACCGGACTATTGATGTCCGGCATCCCATCCACTTCGTAAAATGCCACAATTTCGATATTGGTGGGCATCATGCTTTTCAGGGCGAGTTTTACTGCGCCGATATTTAGCATCCAGTCTCGCTGGAATTTCACTACCATATATTCACATTCATTGATCATGAAGGGCTGGTGGAAATATTCTGCCGGCGGACTGTCGTAAGCCAACTCCAGAGCGCCGTCGTTGGGGAATTGGTGTACGCTTCGCCAGCTTAGATTCACATCAATTCCACTTTCATTATAGTTCATAAATCCTTGTAAATTATAGGGATCCATGATCGCAGGATCTTCAGGAAGCAGGCTGAAGTTATGGCTTATGTTTGTATCCGTCTGAATATTGGTGAACTCGGCAGTGGCATCGGCAAAGCCAAAAGCTTCAGCGGTTAAGGTCAGACTGGGGGCGGGTTGCACCCGGATGCTGAAGTTTCCGGAAAAATCCGTGCGGGCAAAATTGAAGCCATCGGTGAGTAAGGCTTCTGCTATCGGCTCAAGATTAGCATCGGTAACCGTTCCGGAGATCGTGGCGGGGTTCTGATAATCCTGATCGGTGAGCATGATATCGTCTATGCGCCAGAAAAGCAGCGAAGCACTGTCTGAGCCGGATGCACGAAATCTGAATTGGAGGTTGGAGCCGGAAATTGGGGTGGGGAAATCGAAGTTGTAAGGATCCAAGGGATCCATCACATCTCCGGGGGATGCGTTCACGGTGAATATCTCGATCCACTCAGCACCATCGACACTGTATTCTATTGTCATGGAATCATTAGAATCCGGGTCCATGGCAATACCTTGCATGGCAAATTGTAGATTCAGGCTACTTGCAGAGCTGATGTCAAAGCTTTTGGAGCTGAGGGATTGATCATAGTTTTCCACTGGAGGGAATCCAGCGAAACGCAAATGATAGCCTCCGGCATTCATGATTTGCCAATTTCCTGAGCTTGGATTTGCCACCCAGGCATTTGCGGAGAACGATCCCGCGTCCCAGCCTTCATGCAGATAAACTGCATGAAGGAAGGAAATGGTGGAGATCAGTATGATAAAGAGTATTTTTTTCATCTATTTACCTATTTCATCAGGGTCATTTTGTGGGTTTTCTTAAGGTTTCCGGTTTTCACGCGCACAAAATATACGCCACTGGGACAGGGAGCGCCGGAATCGCTGATGCCATTCCAAGATAGTTGATGTCTGCCTTTATTCGCTGTGAACGCAGGGTAGCTTTTTACCAGCTGTCCCTTTAGATTGTATATTTCCAGTTCGGTAGTGCCGGATATTGGAAGCTCGAAGCTGATAAGCGTATTTGGATTGAAGGGATTTGGGTAGTTTTGCACTTGCAGAATAGGGAGAGGTGCTTGAATATCTTCATTGGCTGTTGTGCTATAATTCATGCAATACAAACCGCCATTATGAGGATTTACCCACAGTTTTCCCCGCTTATCGGAACATAGTTTTTGAATCAGATTTGTCGGCAAGGGGCTGTTCTCCCGGGTGAATGAACTTACTACGCCATCACGGTAGTAGAGAAGTCCTGCACCTAAGCTGGCAATCCAGAGACCGCCATATTCGTCGAGACTGAGATCCGCTACGCTAACATCATCAAACTCATCAATACTAACGATGCCTTCTTCAGCTAAATAAGCCAGACCGCTATCAGTTCCAATCCACAAAGTGCCATCTTCCCCAAAGGCAAGGCTGGTTACCAGCCAATCCGGGAGATTAGAATTCTGCGGATGGAGGTGTTCCCAAATATAATTGTCGGGATCGCTAATATCAACCCTGAACAAACCGCTTGTGCACGCAACCCATACTACCGGTTCGCTATGGCTTGCCAGGATGTCCTGAATAGATACAGAGAGATTGCTAACGTTTTCGTTGTTATACACAGTCCACTCTACGGTATCATATACAGCCAGACCTGTGTTGTTGGTGCCTGCCCAGATATAGCCATTGTAATCTTCCTGAGCGAGCTTGGCATAGATGAAGGGATAGCCGGTAGATGGAGTATCGTAATGGATCCAGCCGGATTCCGTTCTGCGACACACAGAGCCATACATATCAAAGAGATAGGCAGCGCTATCGTTGGAATCTCCGGTTGCGATCAGTAAATTACCATCCAGTCCCCAGGCAACATCGTTTACCACATAGTTCTGGTAATCGCTATAGTTGAAATTGTGCCATTGGCTTTCGTCGTAGTGCAATAGAGAAGAGCGGGTAGGGAGGTTTCCCCATACATACCATCCGGTGCCAAAATAGCTGTTACCATTACCATCGGAATCCATGCACCAAAAGCTGTTTAAGCCTTTAACTGGAATGCCGGGATCGATGTTTGGCATCAGATAACTGCCGTTCTCAAATGCAACTAAGCAATCGTCGTATTTTGCTACCCAAACGCGATCGGTGGAATCAACCCAGATGTTCTGGATGTAAAATCCATCTACGATGGCATCGGGATCGGGCAGTGTGTACCAGTTTTCCTGATCGAAGCAGTTTACAATAGAGGTGAGTCCATTCACATATATGTTATCTTCAGAATCGATTGCCACATCCCAGTATGCGGTTGGGAAAGGTGCTTCATAGCGGGTGAACTGGTTGCCGTCATATTTGTATAAGGCGGTATCTACAGAGCCAGAAAGAGCAAACCAGATATTGCCGGCACTGTCTTCTACCAGGTTCTTGATCTCCCAATACTTGAGAGGCTCATCCGGATCGTCGGCGATTTCGTCGTCAAAGACTTGCCATTGATCACCATTCATGCGCAGAAGTCCTCCCCCTACGTAGGGATCTGGGTCAACGTCACCCATGAAACTAGCCCAGAGGCTGCCATCAGTAGCCAAGGAGAAGGAAAGAACCGTATTTGCGGGCATTGGAGAGTTATCCTTATTGAAGTATTGCCATTCTCCGCTTTGGGGGTCGTAGCAACTCATTCCTCCTTCAGAATAACCGTTCATGGAGTAACCAACCCAAACTCTGCCTTGGGCATCTTCTCCCAAACAGCTTATTATGTTGGACGCAAAGGGCGCATCCGCATAGCTGAGCACGCTCCAGCTGCCATCGGGGTGCAAAATGCTGATCCCGCCGCAAAAATCATCATCTTCCGCCATTACAACGTGGGAAAACCAGATATCGCCGGATGAATGCTGCATTATATCCGAAATATGGTTTGAATTCAGACCACTATTAGCTGTATTGATTAGGGTGGTAGTTTCAGTGCGGCGATCGTGTTTCATCAAGCCCATGGGGCTGGCAAACCACAGGTTGTCGCCATCTTCAAGCATTGCTGAGAAATTGTAGGGATTCACATAAGCCTGCCAATCAGTTGGTTCTAGCCGGGCTGGCTCAAAAAGAATACGGTCGATGGGATTGGAGCTGTTTACATATGGATAAACGTAATCCTTGGGTAAAACAGTGTAAGACGCAAACAAGCTCCAAACGAAACTGACTAACATCAGGATCATGATAATCCTGCGAGCACGAATGAAGTATAAACTAAAGCGAGACATTTTTCCTCCTTGCATCGCTTTGTAAGATATCCAGAATATCCCGGAGGATAAACGGTTTTTCTTTGATTATTAGCTTTGTGTTGTTTAGGCTTTCTTCCGAAAACGTCATGATGGGGAAATCCGAATACACCAAGATCTTCACCTGGCAGGCGATTCTGGAAATCCCGCAAATCAACCACCGGCAGAGTTCGGGGTCGATATCGTAATCCACTATCAAAGCTTCCAGGGTATCGGGCTCTTCCATGAGAGCAGCGGTGGATTCGCTTATCTTGCTAAAAAACCGGGCATTGACGCCGGCTCGTTTGAGTAAGCCCTGCAAACTTTGACGGATGAGATCGTCTTTAACTATAACGGCAACCATGTTTACTCCTTTGCCGGATATAGTTTCAACAACCGAGCCAATCAATTAAGCTAGCAGCCCATGCGTTATAATGTATTGTTATTCATGCATATGCGAGGGTTAGGTCTGATGAGGAAGCCTGTCCATATAAGGTTGGTGGTGCAAAATAGACAGATTAAAATGGACAAGATATAAATAAACGGAAGATATGGGCATTTTTTGCTGGACAAAAAAAGAGCGCAGCATAATTATCGCAGCGATGAA
>CAZJJH010000094.1:0-6486 GCA_964546265.1 uncultured Candidatus Cloacimonadota bacterium | reverse complement strand
CTTAAGACCAGCTGAAATCCTTGTAGATAGTACAGTTAATGAAGCATTTATCAAGCAAATCCGGCTGGAGTACGAGCCTACCATCAGTATCTTTGATAGCTGGCAGTTTCAACCGGCAGAAGCCAAAGCTTTGCTAAAAAAGCACTTTGGAGTAAGCAGCCTGGAAGCCTTCGGGGCACACAATCATCTTGCGGGAACCACCGCTGCCGGAGCAACACTGGCTTATGTAATGAGCCTTTACAATGTGCCGCTTTCTCATATCACCAACCTGCGCTATTACTCTCTGAACCAGTACATGCAGCTGGATGAGATCAGCCGGCGCAATCTGGAACTGATTCGAAGCATCAGATACGGTAGCAAACACGGCAGCTTACTTAGCATTTTGGATCTCAGCCAAACTCCGATGGGCAGTAGATTGTTGCATCAGTGGCTTTTGCATCCCCTGATAGATCTGGAAGAAATCCTTTTCAGGCAGTCACTGCTGTCCGCATTCATCGAGCAAACTGCCTATCTAAAAGATTTGCGAGATTCGCTAAAGGAAATCGGGGATATTTCCCGAATTGTCTCCCGGCTCGGCTCTCTGCGGATCAATCCCCGGGAATTACTTTCCTTACGCAGCTATCTGCTCAGCGCCCGGGATATCAAGCAAAAGCTTGCCATGTTTCAAACAGACCTGTTTTCGAACTGGATAGAGCTTCTTGATACCTTTGAGGATATTGACCTGGCGATATCAAACGCCATTACCGAAAACCCTCCCAATACCATCACCGATGGCGGAATCTTCAAGCAAGGCTATCGGGAAGATCTCGATGAACTGATGGAACTGGTACATGATGGTAAAAGCTGGATTGCCAGATTGGAGGAAGATGAAAAGCGCAAGACCGGTATCCCCAGCCTCAAGGTTGGATACAACAGGGTTTTTGGCTATTACATAGAGGTAACTGCCACTCACAAAAGCAAAGTGCCAGATTACTACATTCCCAAGCAAACCTTGGCAAATTCGGAACGATACATCTCTCCGCGCCTGAAAGAATTTGAAGCCAAAGTGCTTTCCAGTGAAGAGAAAATCAAGAACCTTGAATATGAACTATACAAAGAACTTAGGCTGGAGCTTGCCGCTCATCTCCCCCGTTTGCAGAAGCTTAGTGATACCATTGCAGAAATCGATGTTTTCAGCTCACTGGCATATCTTGCCTGGCAGAACCATTATTGCAGACCCGAATTCACCCAAAGCAGAGAACTGCTGATAGTTGAGGGTCGGCATCCGGTTATAGAAAAACTGATGGGAGAAGCTGAGTTCATCCCCAATGATACATTGCTGGACTATCCCGATACCTGCATCGCCCTAATCACGGGACCGAATATGGCGGGAAAATCCACCTATTTGAGGCAAGTGGGGCTATTGGTTATTCTTGCCCAAATGGGAAGTTACGTTCCGGCAAAAACCATGCAATTGCCGCTGTTCGATCGTGTTTTTACCAGAGTGGGAGCTTCAGACAATCTGGCGCAGGGTCAAAGCACATTTCTGGTAGAAATGATTGAGACGGCAAACATCTTAAATTCTGCCGGTCCTTCGTCCCTGATCCTTTTGGATGAAATTGGCAGAGGCACTTCTACCTTTGATGGACTAAGCCTTGCCTGGGCTATCATCGAGCAGATACAGAAGAATATTAAAGCCCTGACTCTTTTTGCAACCCACTATCATGAACTTACAGAGCTGGAAAACATCTACCCTGATATCAAAAATTATAACGTGGCAGTAAAACTCTTTAACGACCAGATGATCTTCATCCGCAAGATCGAACGAGGCGGCGCGGATCAAAGCTATGGCATTCAAGTGGCAAGATTGGCGGGCATACCCAGCCGGGTGATCCGCAGAGCTCAAGAAATTCTGAAGAACCTCGAAGAACACGAGATCAGCCCTCAGGGCTTGAGCTCCAGCTTAAGAAAGAAATTGGCATCTTCTACTCCACAATTAGAGATTTTTGAAGTAATGATAGACAAAGCCAACGAACACGAGAACGTAATCCGGCAAATCCGGGAATTGGATCTGGAGCAAACTACTCCGATCGATGCCTGGCATAAGCTGCTGGAATTACAGAAAAATATCCTGGGAGAATCATGAATAAATACATCTTAGCGATTATCGCCCTTATATCCCTGTTTGCCTGTTCCGGTCCCCGAGGCGATGCAGCCGGCATCATAAATTCACAAAGAATAACATATCCAGAGTTCATCCGCTCCTACCAGGCGCATACCGCAAACTTTCAGCGCGTCAATCAACGCGTCCCCAATAATGAAGAAAAACGCAGCATCTTCAAAGAAACATGGGAAAACATCACTACTCACGTAATCCTGAAAGATTACTTTGAGCGCTATCAGATAAGAACCAGCGAGCAGGAAGTATTGGACACTCTGCTTACTAATATTCCGTCCTATCTGGAACAGAGCCCTGCCTTTATGATTGATGGGGAGTTTGACCCGGAGCTTTACAATCAATCCCTCCGCTACGATAAGCCCGTGAATCTATCTGCCACGCGCAGACACTATTTTGAGTATTATGTACCGGTTCAGAAGCTAAAACAGAAAATGATTGATGAAGATATTCGTGATAAGAAGAAAACCGGGTACATTGCGGAAATTGCTTCCGGAACAGCCGATTTTGAGCTTATCGTGTTCGACCCCGAGGATATGAAGCCCATCCTGAGTGATGGTGAGATAGAAGCCTACTATCAACGTAACCTGGAGCGCTTTGCCATGAAGCCAATATACTCTGTGCAGTATATGGCACTAAACATCAGCCCCCAGGAAGAGGATAACATCTATACCAAAGCCGTGGTGGATTCCATTCATGCGCAGCTGAACGCCGGTAAAAGCATGGAAACCGTTATCCGGGAACGAAGTGAACAACTCCCGGGCATCAAGCTGGAAGAACCGGGTTTTGTAAAAATCGGCGCCATCGACCCAAACATTCTGCCAACGCTGGAGCTATTGAGCGACAAAGCCTACAGCAGACCGCTCAAGATTGGCAGCGGCTACGCGATCTTCCAAAAATTGCAACGCAGTAAATCCATGATGAGCTACAGAACCCTCCAGATCCCTCCCCTTCTTTCCCAGAACACTATAAATTCCTCCTATTCTCAGGCAGTTGCCGCTCAAAATCTTGCCCAAAGTCTCGGCATGAAGCTCGCCGCAGAAGAGCTGGAACTGAAGATCATTGAACACCACAATCTTAGCGTCAACGATGTCTGGTTCAATGATTTCCAAGTAGTGGAACAGGTGAATTCCATGCTCATGAAAAATAAAAAAGGTGATTTCTTGGATCCGCTCTATTCTACTTTGACCGGAGCCTGGCTTATTGTGCAACTCACCGAGAATCAGGTCAATCGAGTATATCCTCTCTCTGAAGTGAAGGATACGATAGTACCTGAATTGATGGATACCCGCAAGAAACAACTCGCCAAAGAGAAAGCCGAACAGTGGCTCTACCAGAATCCAGAGCTGAAACCGGTTCCTTCCAGAGATCGTTTCCAAAGCTATAAGCGCGCAGGGATCGATAGCAAATATGCTAATCACAACCTGGACATGGCTTTTCTTACCGGTATACAACGCTTCCAAAAGAAACAAAAACCAGAGGTTACCACGCTTGGTGAAATACACGTAATCCTTATCCCAAAAGCATTTTATCCTGCCAGAAACATCACTGCTGATACCGATTTAATCCGCAGCCTGTACTCCAGAAGCCTGGATCCAAATTGGTTTGAAAACCTAATCCAGGATCATGAACGTAAAGCAAAAGTCCGAATCTTTGTAAGCCCATGAACGACCTGGATTTCATGCAAATAGCCCTGGAAGAAGCCTATATGGCAGAAGCTGAGGATGAGATCCCCGTAGGGGCGTGTCTTGTGCGTGAAAACGCAGTGATCTTACGCGATCACAACCGAACCAGACAACTGCAAAACCCACTTGCTCATGCCGAAAAGCTGATCCTGGATCAAGCCCAGAGCCGGGGTCTTAAATATCTGCAAGATTATACTCTCTATATTACTTTGGAACCTTGCCTGATGTGTTGCGGATCAATCATCCTGAGCCGGGTAGGAAGAGTAGTGTATGCCAGCAGCGATCCCAAAGCGGGAGCAGCGGGTTCGGTATATCAGACTTTGCTGGATAAAAGCTTCAACCATCATCCCGTCCTGAAGCGGGGCATATTGGCAGACAAATGCGCTTTGGTCTTGACAGATTTCTTCAAAAAAAAACGGTGAACCTGTGCGGAGAGTTGCCGGAGCGGTTGAACGGGGCGGTCTCGAAAACCGTTGTATCCTTGCGGGTACCCAGGGTTCGAATCCCTGACTCTCCGCCATTATTATGATCTCCAGGATTCCAAACCAAGTTCTTAACCTCACCGCGAAAAGCTTCAATTTCGCTAAAACTCCCATCTTATTCGCCCGAAGTCACCACCATTCCCTTGCAGAACTCTTTCAGTATCAGAATCAACTGCTTAAAATAGTGAAAATCACCATGCCAAACCAGAGTGAACAAACCTTACAAAGGATCAGATTTGTGGATCATCTCGCAGAGTGTGGCATGGAAGTTCCCGTCTTCATCCCCTCCCTGAGTGGTAAGCAAATTGAACTGATTAAGCTGGACTCTGATTCATATATGGCTTTCTCCTGGCAAAAGATAGAGGGAGAAGTTATGGCGGATCTTGCTCCACGGGATTTGAATACATTCTATCGCCAATGGGCAGAACTACTGGCAAATACCCATAAATGTTCCCGAAGCTTTGGCTTGGATGCCTTCCCTTCCTGGCAGGAAGAATGGCAAAGCTGCCATGACGCACTGCCGGATGAAGAATTGAAATCTGTCTTCTTCCAGGTTAAGGCTGATCTGGAAATGCGATCCCGATCCTCTTTGAACTTTGCTTGCATTCACAACGACGCCCATCCCCTCAATATTGTACAAAGTCCCCGGGGTTTGGCTTTGATAGATTTTGATCGTTCCTGCCGGCATTTTTTTGCCCAAGACATTGCAAACGCAATATATAGCGAATATTCTCGCGCTTCATTTCATTCTAAACATAAGATTGATGCAGGATCCTTGCGCAGTCTTTTTGTAGAGCCTTTTCTGGAATCATATTCATCTCAGAATACTCTGTCTCAAAAGGATCTGCAGGATATCGAGTTGTTCCTTTGCTACCGTCAGTTTGTAATGTACGCAATATTTTTCCCAGAAATCCAGCGCGAAGCTCCGCAATATCTGGATGTCTTTAGGAATAAACTTTGTTCCAGAGCGGCTTTCCTTCCCTATTCTCTGGTCTGATTCGCTATGCAGGTGCTTAGAATAGTCTTTAGTATATTTGCTCTTACAATCCGGGCAGATTAGTGCATAAGCTCACGATCAGTCCAACAATAGTGCTCACATCAAATCTCTAAACTCTCACCTGATGCTTCGACCTTGCTTTAGCGAGGCTTTATCGCTGGATACTCCTACCTGCATAGCACGATCTAGCGACAAAGCCTCGCTAATGCCGGGACAAAATATTTAGTTAGCAATGCTGATAAGTTGCATTAGCATTCTGTATAATACTTAATCGCAGTTAATTGCAGGTATATCGATATTTTTTAGTAGATTTCTCTTGACAGATTTAACCATTATTATTTTATCGATACAGAGATACTGAAATGCCGCTAATATCTCTTTGAACAATAATGCGGCGAAGGAGAAATTATGGACGCTATCCCGTTACTGACACTGAAACGGTTACCTAAGTACCTGGAAGCCTTATATCGCTTCAAGCGTGCCGGACTGAAAATGGTTTCGGCTACTAAAATTGCGGTATTTACCGATGTCCACATGACCCAGGTAAGAAAAGATCTCTCCTTCACCGGGGTGGTAGGAGTTCCCAAAGTTGGACACAAAATAGACGCCTTGATTTCTGCCATAGAAGATTGCTTAAATTGGAATGATGTATCCTCCTGCTTCTTGGTTGGAGTCGGGCATCTGGGAAAAGCCTTGATGGGATATCAAGAACTCCATAAGAAGGGTTTGCGCATAATTGCCGCCTTCGATTCAAATCCGGATCTGGCAGGAACATTTTTCCAAGGTATCCAGATTCATCCGATGGAGAAATTTACCAATTTGCTGTCCCGCCTTCATGTGCACATCGGAATCCTCACGGTTCCTTCCGAGGTTGCTCAGGATGTAGCAGAACAAATGGTTGCCAATGGAGTAATCGCCATCTGGAATTTTACTCCGGTAAAATTGAGTCTTCCTGAAGATATCATCGTGGAAAACGTTGATATGAGTTCATCGCTGGCGGTTCTTTCCCGTCGCGTTGCTGAAAGGCTGCATATCGAATCCGCCTGATAATTAATCCCGTTTAGCAAATATATTTCACACAAAAAACACTTATACCCGAAATACATAAAAAAATAGATACAGGAGTAGAAATGAGTGCCGAATACGCAGCCGCTCACAGCTTCAACA
>CAZJJH010000093.1:0-6508 GCA_964546265.1 uncultured Candidatus Cloacimonadota bacterium | reverse complement strand
GCAAAGCCTTTGGCGCGATTCTCGCAGCGCAGAGACCCGTTTGCTCCACATTACGGTCTGGAAGAAGGCTGCGAAATAGGGAACAGGGTTTTTTAGCAGACAGAATCCCGATGTATCAAAGCCCGAATTGCCGCACATTAACTTGACACAATCGTGCCGGCGCTTATTGTTGCACCACGGGCTTGGTGAAAAAGCATCAAAAAGCTTTAAATATGGGAGAAAACATGCTACACGAAAGTAATATGAGCGAAAAAGAATTACGCTGGATTCGCATCCTGCTTACCATCATAGCGATCCCTGTGGTAGTGATGATATTCCGTACTTTAAAATCCATTTTTATTCCCCTAATATTTGCCGTATTCCTTAGTTTTGTCTTTTCTCCGCTCAACAGATTCTTATGCAAGAAAAAGCTCCATATCAGTGTCAGTATGGCAATAATGTTGATCATCATCGTCCTGTTAATGATCTCTTCTACGATGCTGTTAACTGCTGCGGCTAATTCTCTGGTAACCGGATTTCCTAAATATCAGACCAACCTACTGATCCGGTTACAGGCTTTGATCAGTCAATTTGAAGAACAATCATCCCGCTTTGATATCGCGATGGGAGATTACTTTCAATATGATCTGATCCAATTGCTTTCTCCGGGCAGCTTCTCCATTTCCAAGGCAATATCGGGTTTGATGTCCACCACGGTGGATATCAGCTGGAATTTTGTATTGATTGTGATCTTTCTGATGTTTATTGTGGCGCAACGAGGCAGCATGAATCTAAGGCTGAACAAGGTACTCAGCGAAGAAGATCAATTGCGCACCAGCCGTACTTTGGGCAACATCCAATTGCAGATCCAGCGCTATTTGCTTACCAAAACCGTCATCAGCCTTTTGACCGCCCTCACGGGGATGATGCTTATGATCCTCTATGGCGTAGATTTTGTGTTGGTCTGCGGTATTCTGCTTTTTGTAATGAATTTTATTCCCAATATCGGCAGTGTCATCGCCAGTGGAATCCCGATCACGATCTGTTTCCTTCAAACCGGATTCGACTTACGCACCATCACCTTTGCGGCACTGATCATTGCAACCCAGATGCTTTTTGGAAATGTAATCGAGCCCAAAATTCAGGGAGAAAGGCTGAACTTAAGCCCCATCATGGTATTGGTGTCCTTGATCTTTTGGGGTTGGGTGTGGGGAATAGTGGGCATGGTGTTAGCAGTGCCGCTAACTTCGGCAATCAATATTATGCTGATCCAGCTGGATGAGAAGAATCTGATTTCCGCCATAATCAGCAGTAAATAGGCTTTTCCCTGTTTCCTGCAGCCGGAATTGTTTGCGCTATTCGAAGCCCAATTCTTTGAGAGCGTTGGGTTTTTTACGCCAGTTTTCGTTTACCTTAACAAAGAGGTGGATTTCGGATGGGAATTGCAGAAACTCTGTTAATTGAGCCTCAGCGTATTCGCGGATTTTTCTCAGATTTGCCCCACCTTTGCCGATCAGGATCGGCTTTTGGCTGCTACGCTCGATCCAGATAACAGCGTCTACAACAACTTTTTCCGGGAGCTCCTTGAAGCGTTCAACCAGAACCGCTGTAGCATAGGGTATCTCTTCCTCAAAAAGATGAAAGATGGCTTCGCGGATCAATTCTTTGGCAAAGAAACGCAGGGGCAGATCCGAAAGCTGCTCGTCATCATAGTAAGGAGCATGAAATGGGATATATTGGCAAATCTTCGTCTTCAGTTCTTCGATTCCGGTACCGTGTAAAGCGGAAATAAACACGCTGGCTTCCACGCTGGAGGGCAGTTGTGCTGATATTCCTGCCAGATCCGGCTCTTGCAAGAGATCCGTCTTGTTGAAAACAGCCAGAACCGGGCTTCTTACCTTTTTTAGTAATTCTAAAACCTGTAAATCGTAATCAGTAGGAAAGCTTTGTGCTTGGGTCATAAAGATTACCAGATCCACATCTTTGAAACTATCCAGAATAATGCGCGACATCCGCTCCTGCATCTCGTAGCGTGGCTTGAGATAGCCCGGGGTGTCGATGAAGACAATTTGATGTTGCCTGGTATTCCAGATCCCTTTCACAGCGTAGCGAGTGGTCTGGGGTTTGGCAGAAGTAATCGAGAGCTTTTCGCCCAGGATGCGGTTCATCAAAGTAGATTTGCCGGTGTTGGGGCGTCCGATGATGGCTACAAAGCCACTTCTAAAATCAGGGGGATAGTTTTTCATAAAAAATCGGGGCGAGATCGCTCCCGCCCCTGATTATCTTTTTGCTTACAGGGTAGCAAATACTTCTTTAATGATGCCGACACATTCGTTAAGCTGCTCTTTAGTGATTACCAAAGGCGGAGCAAGACGGATGATGTGGCGATGAGTAGGTTTGCAAAGCAGACCTTTTTCTTTCAATTTCAGGCAAACATCCCAGGCTTCAATGCCATCCTTGGGTTCTACCACAATGGCGTTCAACAGACCGCGACCACGCACGAGCTTGATCATGGGGTGTTTTAGATTGCGTAGTTCTTCTCTGAAATACTCGCCCAGTTCATAGGCGCGTTCTGCCAGTTTCTCTTCTTTCACTACTTCCAGAGCGGCTTTCGCTACGGCACATGCCAGCGGGAATCCACCAAAGGTAGAGCCATGCTGACCGGGCTTGATCTGCAACATGATTTCTCTGTCTGCCAGAACGGCGGATACAGGTAATACACCACCGGAAATGGCTTTGCCAAGGATCAAAACATCCGGACGCACGTTTTCATAATCGCAGGCTAAAAGTTTGCCGGTGCGGGCTATGCCGGATTGAATCTCATCAGCAATAAACAGCACATTGTGTTCTTTACAGATGTCGAAGCATGCTTTCAGATAGCCATCATCCGGTACAAACACACCCGCTTCACCTTGAATGGGTTCAACGATAAAAGCAGCAACGTTTTTACCGTGCTCGGCAAGGTAGTTTTTGAGCGCTTGGGGATCGTTGTATGCTACTCTTACGATGCCGGGAGTAAAGGGTCCAAAGCCTTCATAACAATCCGGATCCGAAGAGGCAGAAATAATGGCAACCGTGCGGCCGTGGAAGTTGTTTTCTGCAAATACGATAACTGCATTATTGTTTTCCACGCCTTTTACGTTGTAAGCCCATTTGCGGGCAAGTTTGATGGCGGTTTCTACGCCCTCGGCGCCGCTGTTCATGGGTAACACCATGTCGTAGCCAAAGTATTCGGTGATGAATTTTTCAAATTCACCCAGCTTGTTGTTATAAAAAGCACGGGAAGTGAGCGTAAGCTCCTGAGCCTGATCACAAAGCGCTTTGATGATCTTGGGATGACAATGTCCCTGGTTTACGGCAGAATAGGCAGAAAGAAAGTCGTAATAGCGGTTTCCTTCAGGATCCCACATAAATACGCCTTCACCTTTGGCAAGAACCACGGGTAGCGGATGATAGTTGTGCGCGCCATATTCTTCTTCCAGTTCCATCGATTTTTTGGAACTGATCGTTCCATATTTGAGTTGTTCGGACATGTTTCCTCCATGTTCTATTTTATTGTTATTCATTGATACAAGTATCTATCATAGAATTAGTTTAAATGTCAAGGCAAATTCTTAACTGCTTGCTCTATTGGCTCTTAGATCAAGCGTTATCCGGCTTTGGTGCTACTGAAGCTCTATTAATGGCAGATTGCTCTGCTCCGGTCTGCTCTTTCAGCTTTTTCAGAATGATGATGAGCATCGTAGAACTCAATATCGTTGTAAGCAGATCCGCAATCGGCATGGCAAATACCAGACCGTTGAATTCAAACAGTGAATTCAGGATCAGAATGGCGGGGATGTACATGATTCCTTGACGCGACAGAGATACAATCAGCGCGGGAAGGGCTTTACCCATGGCTTGCAGACTGGTCATCATGATCATGCCCATGGCGGCGATGGGGATGGCAAAGACATAAGCTTCCAGAATCAAAGTTCCGATATCCACAATCACCTGGTCTTTGATAAAAATCATGATCAATTCCCGGGGGAACAGCGCAAAAACAAGGGTCAACAAAGCAGAGATGGATAAGGAGATCAGAAGTGAAGTGCGGATTGTTTCCTTCATCCGGGCATAGTTTTTGGCGCCATAGGTATAGCCGATAAGCGCCTGGATGCCGATTGAGATGCCAATGAAGATAAAGATGGGGATAGTGAAAATCCGCGAGGCAACTCCCAGCGAGGCAACGTGGTGATCCGAATAGGCGGAGGCAAGCCGGAAACTGATGGTATTGCCGATGCTAAGCATCACCTGCGAAAGCGATGCCGGGATCCCGATTAAAAGAATTTCTTTGTAGCAAGACCATTCCAGTTTGATGTGCTTAAGTGATAGTGGAACCAGGCTTTTTTTGCTAATATAGAACCACAGGTAATACAGCATTCCGCAGCCGTTGCCTAACACGGTCGCCACGGCGGCACCGGTTACGCCCATGCCAAAAACAAAAATGAAGATGGGATCCAGCAATATGTTCATTCCGGTTCCGATAAACAAACCAATCATAGCCTCTTTGGCGGCACCCTCAGCACGTAGAAGCTGGACCAGGGTAAATTTTAGCAAAACCACCGGGCTGCCGATCAGGATATAAAGCATGTAGTTATTGGCGTGTACCAGAGTTTCGCCGCTTGCGCCGACCAAAGCGGTAAAGATCGGGATAAAGATGATGCCCAAAACACCCAATACCACCGATAGCGCTGCAGCAGTAAATACAGAAGTGGAGAGAGTATTTTTGGCAGAATCATAATCCTTTTTGCCCAACAAGCGGGAAAGATAGCTGCCTCCACCAATGCCAAACACTCCAGCCATAGCCATCTGCAACATAAACAAAGGCATAGATATTGATACTGCGGCTACTTGATAGGGATCGTTCAGTTTTCCGATAAAAAAAGTATCGGTTAAATTGTATAAGATGTTTACCAGCATGCTGAGCACACTGGGGATTGCCAGGTTCATTATTGCCCGGGGGACGGGCATACTTTCCAGTACATAAAGCTTGTTTTCTTTCATTACAAATTTCTTTTTCTATCTTTCCATTGCCAGCTTAGCTTCATAGCGCCCCAAGGATACACCGAATCAATATCGCCAGCGCTTAATGGGGCTTCGATGCCCAGCTCAAGCATTGCGGTAAAACGATTTATAGTGCGGCTGACAATCATCCTGGCGCCAGCATGGTATATCTCTTCAAAGATGTCGTCCTGCTCCCTCTGCATTATCTTAACCCTGTGGGCATTGCCGCGCCCGGCAAGAGTGATCGCGGTTTTTTCGCTCATATCAATCGTATATAACAGCTGTGCTTCTCCCGAAACTATCAAGTAATCCGGTCTGTCCACAAAATCCGGGTTGTCATGAAAATATCTGTTGCCCGCACTGATTATACCACCACCAAAGACAATAGCAGTACTATTCTTCTCATCTAAATGCAATTGCTTCTTTATCAACAGCTTGCCAGCGGCTCCATCGGAATGGGCAGAGGCGCGCACTGTAGCGTCAATATCATCTTCCAGGCCATAGGCAACTTCAATTCCATGCAGGGGTTGCACACTATCTGCAGACCAGATATCCTGAGGATCGATATCCATCCAGCCGGGGATATCCATCGCCATCCCATAGGTATACCCGGTGGATATCCTACCCTTGCCCATGGTTTTTGCAGTGTCTAAAACCGAAAGATCAAAGCCTGCACAAGCGCTTAAGCCAAACAGTATAACAGCCAGCAATAGGAAAGAGGCTGTACGTTCGTAGCAGAAGATAAGTCTTTCTGCATGGCGAAAAAAGGATATCGGATACCGGCGTCCAATCAAAAGTGGTTTCCACTCGCTTTTCTTGGCTGGAAAAGCTTTTTTGCTCATGGTTTCTCCAGATGCATAAATTTCGGGTCTGAACAGATCAGTACTTATTGGGATTGTTCTCCGATGCGACGCATCAAACTGATTGCGGCGGCAATTAATGTCAAGCAAATAATATCTTTTCAGCATGAATAAATGCCCTAAAGGCTTTACATCAAAGCCTTAAGCAGGCTACATCTATGTGTTCCAGTTCCGGAAAGTACTGGGATTCTACCATAACAAATCTTTGGGAATGGTTTTGCACAAAATGGAGCAGCTTCGCTTTTTGCGCAAGGTATCAGTTGATCCCACAGATTAGAGTATAAATCCTCGCCTAAGACCTTCAAGTCGATATCATGCGTCACAGAGGCCATAAAGGTTTATAGGTCCGGGGGATAGATGGGGCTGGCTTTAGACCGTGTGACGGTGATCTTTGGACGTATTTGGACGTTTGGGCGCCAGCGGAGGAGCAGTGAAATACGTCTTCCATAACCGCAAATGGCTGTTCTCTATCAGTAACGCCATCAAGAAAGCGTTCTGATGCCTCAGCCCATTCAACAACCTTCCTATCCGGATCTCATAACCGAGACGGATATGCACCTCATCTCCCTGGTAAAGGATGAGTAAAGATGAGCTACGATGCGACAGTTTGCAGTTTTCGCTGCACA
>CAZJJH010000092.1:0-6548 GCA_964546265.1 uncultured Candidatus Cloacimonadota bacterium | reverse complement strand
GAGTTTTTCGGCAAGTTCAGCGATGAGTTCATTTCGCAGCTCTTCCGGGGCAGAGTTCACCCTATTTAGAAAATCTGCAATATAGCGGTTCCAATCCATCTAAACTCCCTTCCAGTTTATACCTGTATTGCTTAAAAGGAGAGCTTTTTTGTCAACGCTAATTTGCGTGAGGGGCAAAGGTTTTAGAAGAGATTGTGGATAATATTCAACCCATATTATCTGAGGTTCAGCAGGATCAGGCTGAGGATCAAAAGGCCCCACAGCAGATAGTCCTTTGGCTGGGCTTTGTGTTTCCAGAATATGATATCGCTTAAAATGCTAAACAGCACTATCGAGACCGCTACTACCGGGTATGCGATCGCCGCCGGGATGGTATCCAGGGCCTTTAGGAAAAATACGGTGGAATAGCGGTTGGGAAGGCCTAATAAAAACCCGTATAACACCAATATGGGGCTGAAGCGGATTCTGCCGGCAAGGATACTAAAAAGAGTGTAGATGAAGGCAGAACCGAAAATGAGGAACACAAAGAAAGCCTCGTTCTGGCTGCCTAATTCCTTGAATATCTTCATGCTGGCATCGCTGAATCCGGAGATGATAAACAGCGCGATTATCCACAGAAGGTTTTTCAAGGCCTTGGGATCCGTCCTCAGACTAAAGGCTACAATGCCCATAATGATGCCGGGGATATTCCAGAAATTCAGGCTTTCCTGGAAGAAGATAAGGGAAATCAGGATGGGCAATATCATCGCAATCCGCATCGCTCCTACTGAAAGAGAGAGACCATTTGCCACGATGCATTTCTGATATACCCAAAAATTCACCAGAAAGAATGCTCCAGTGATGAGCCCAAAAATGAGATCAAACAGAGAGCTTGTTCCCGGCCTGATGGCGACCGCGCTAAAGATTGCCGCCACAAAGTAATTGCCCAGAAACACCGGGAGCATGCTGAAACTGCCCCTACGCCCTAAAAGCATCAGGAAGTTGGCGATCAGCACAGAGCAAAAGACGCTTAAGAAAAGATACAGCATGCAGTTATGGTGTAAATGCCACTAAAGGATGCCAGGGTATATGCAGCTCCGGCAAGCAGGAGATTGCACCTCTGCAGGATTCACCCGGCAAGGCATCAGTCTTCCCGGCGTGGCAAGTAAAACTTGTCGAAACGCTTGAGCAGATACAAACGGATTCCTAAGTAATCCGTCAAGCATACTCCGCTGAAGATTGCGGTCATGATCATCATCTGATACTTTATGGCCACCAGCGGGGACGCTCCACCCAGGATCTGCCCGGTCATCATTCCGGGCAAGCTTACTACGCCCATAGAAGCAATATTCAATAGCTGCGGTAAAAGCGATGCGTGCATGGCTTTACGAAAAGTTGGCAATGCCGCTTCCCAGAGATTTGCGCCCAGGCTCAGCCGAGTGTAATAGGCACGCCAATTCTCGGTGAGGCCGCTTTCAAACCTCTCCAGAGCCAGGGCAAGGCTATTCATGCTGTTTCCCAAAACCATGCCATATATGGGGATGGCATATTGAGGAGCGAACAGAGGTTCCGGACGAATAATCATGAAAAGCACCCAGGGCATTACGATCAAACTGGTGGTGCCCAGAGCAGTGATCAGGATAGGAAACAGGATTCTGCGCTGAAACTTCAGCCTGCCTTTGAGAGTAAATACCGCATTGGCAATCATCACCAGCATCCAGAGCAGAGTAAGCCAGGAGACCTTTTGGGTAAAGAGAAATTCCAGCCAGATGCCCATGAGGCTCAGCTGCACTATCATCCTGCCAAAAGAGCTGAAGAGCTGACCAACCAGTTTCAGCTTCAGGTGCATAAAGATCAGGATCGGAAAGATCAGAAGCAGCAGGGCAAACAGCAAACCAATATAAGATATATCCATGCCTATTTCTCCTTATTGTCCTTTATTCTGCCATCCTGCAAAATCCAGCTACGCTCCCAACGCTCCTGCCACAGTGGGTCGTGGGAAATGGCGATCACGGCTCCGGGGTAGTTGTTAAATATGCAATCCGAGATAATCCCGGAGGTCTTTTGATCCAGTGCAGAACTGATCTCATCCAAAAGCAGTATTTTCGGCTTCAGCAGAAGCGCGCGTACCAGGGCGACTCTCTGTTTTTCTCCGCCAGAGAGCTCTTCAGCCTTCTTATTCAAGTGTCCCGCCGGCAGTTTGAAGTTCTCAAAGAGCGCCAATATCTGTTGTTTCCGGTCGGCGAGATCTCTATGTTTATTGGACGCATAATCCAGGGGGGTATTCAGTACATCCTGCACGCTTCCCTCGCCCAAAAAGGGTTCTTGCATTACCATACAGATTGTGCTTCTTAGGATATGAGGGGGGTATTCGCGCAGCTCTGTGCCTTCGAACATGATGGTGCCCTCATAGCTCTGATTCATCAGGTTCAGGGTATTCAAGAGTGAGCTTTTCCCCTTTCCGGTAGGCCCCACGATCAGGATTCTTTCGGAGGGGTTCACGCTTAGCTTCACATCCCGCAAAAGAGTCTGCTCTGCATAGTACAAGCGGCTTATATTGATATCCAGCATAAATTTAAAAAACTCCCAAATAAGATTCATTAGCAAAGGATGATACCATACATGGCAAACTAACAAACTGGCGTTTGATGTCAATAACTTTCGCCATAAAGCTTTGCGTCTCAGTGTAGAAATCAGAGTGCCTCCAAAGCGGGATTGAGTTTTGTTCCAGATGTCAGGATCCTTTTTTAGATGCAGGAAACTGGGTTTACTTTTTGGAGCAGAAACAGTGCTTGCCGGACTCGCGGCGCATTTTTTGGCAAAAAAGCTTGACTAAAGGCGATAAGCCGGCTATCCTTGCACCGATAGTAAGAAATACCAAATAAAGCTTGCAGGAGAAACGATGGGACCCATTACTGAACATCATTTGATGCTGTTTCTGATCCAGTTTGCCCTTCTTTTGGGGCTGTGCAAGATTGCCGGATACATCTTTGAGAAGCTGAAGCAATCCAGCGTGACCGCCGAGCTATTGGTGGGCATCATGCTGGGTCCCGCCATATTGGGGAAACTGGCACCTGGTGTGCAAGCCTACCTCTTTCCGGATGACGTAGTGCAGCGTTCGATGCTGGAAGCATTGGCGTGGTTTGGTAATTTCTTTCTTTTGATGGAGACGGGGCTTGAGATCAATTTTGCCCGGGTATGGCAACAGCGTGGGGATGCGGTAAAGCTCTCATTTGCGGATCTGGTATTGCCGATCCTGCTCTGTTTTTTACCCATCTATTTTCTGCCGGAGCGGTATCTGACAGATCCTTCACAGAGGGTTCTTTTTGCGCTCTTTATAGCCGCCATCATGACCATCAGCGCGTTGCCGGTAGCCATCCGCGGATTGCGGGATCTGAACATTCTGAAAACCGATGTAGGCTTTCTGATCCTTTCGGCACTTACCATAAACGACATCGCTGGCTGGGTGATCTTCACCATTATATTGGGCTTGTTTGCGCATGGTTCACTGGAGCTTGGCTTTGTGGCAAAACTGGTGTTGATGACTCTGGCGTTCACCGCTATCAGCCTTACTTTAATGAGGAGATTGGTAGATAAGGCGATGACCTTTATCCATAAAAGAATGGGGGAAAGCTCTGGCCTGAAGATAACTTTTATCATGGTGGTGGGAGCGATATTTGGCGCTGCCACGCTGCAGATTGGGATTCACTCATTATTTGGCTTTTTCATTGCGGGGACCATTTTGGGAGAAGCCAGCCACATCAGCGAGAAGGATCGCTTTGTGGTAAACCGTCTGGTTTATTCCGTATTTGTACCGATCTTTTTTGCCAATATTGGCCTGCATCTGGATTTCATCGCCAATTTCGATTGGTTCCTGGTTTTGGTGATTAGTGCGATTGGCATCGGAGCCCGCTTTGTGGCTGCTTATATAGGTTCCAAATGGAGCGGACAGGATAAATCCAACTTGTTAGTAATTGCCATTTCCCATACTCCCGGTGGGCAGATGCACATTGTGGTGGGTATGTTGGCATACTCCAGTGGTTTGATCTCGGAGACCGTATTAGTTAGCATCATCGCCTCTGCGATTATCTCCACGATAGTGTTTGGCCCCTGGCTTTCTCAGGCGGTGCGCAAGCTCAAGAAGAGCATATTTGATATTGTATTTTCTGAAGATGACGTCTTTGTGGATAGTGAAAGCAGCACCAGAGACGAGATGTTGCGCCACATGAGCGCGATTGTTGCGAAAAAGACAAAGCTTAGCAGGGATACCATATACCACGAGATCAAGCTGAGAGAGGAACAGATGAGCACCGCCATGGGTCGCTCGATCGCCATTCCCCATGCCCGGCTGGAGGGGCTGGACAAGTCCTATGTATTTGCCTTCCACACGCGGCAGGGCTTGGAATGGGATAGCCCGGATGGCAACCTGGTGAGGTTTGTATCTTTAGTAATCACCCCCAAAGAATCCCCCAATGCCCAATTGCAGATTTTGCAAAGCCTGGCGGGGGCAATGCACGATCGCGATAAAGCCCGCAACCTGGTAACCAGCCGGGATCGCCGCTATATTTGGGCCACTATTCGCAGCGAATTGAATGCCTGCCAGCAATGCAGCGTGGAGGATTAACAATCACTTTTGTAAAGACCGCAACCAAACGCGCAGCCCATAATGAACGTCTTGATCAGATATTAGGATAAAGGAGATTTAATGGGGCCCATTACCGAACACCATTTGATGCTGTTTCTGATCCAATTTGCTCTGGTATTGGGCTTATGCAAATTTCTCGGCTATTTCCTGATGAAGATGCGGCAGTCCAGCATCACCGGAGATATCCTGGTTGGGATTGTGCTGGGTCCTGCAATCTTAGGCCGATTTTTCCCGCAGCTGCATCTGGCGATCTTTCCTGATGATGCCGTCCAGCGCACCATGCTGGAGACCATTGCCTGGTTTGGCAATCTCTTTTTATTGATGGAGGCGGGACTGGAGATAAATTTCTCTCGCATCTGGCAACAGCGAGGAGATGCCATCAAGCTCTCCTTAATGGATCTTACCCTACCCATCATCATCAGCTTCATTCCGCTCTATTTTTTACCTTCACACTATCTGGTGGATCCTTCACACAGATTACTTTTTGCCCTGTTTCTTTCTGCCGTAATGACCATCAGCGCTCTACCGGTTGCCATACGTGGCATGCGGGATCTGAACATCCTGAAGACGGATGTTGGCTTCTTGATTCTGTCGGCTCTTACCATGAACGACATCGCGGGCTGGGTAATCTTTACCATTATTCTGGGCATCTTTTCTTATGGCAGCCTGGAAATCGGCTTTATTGGGCGTTTGGTGCTGCTCACCCTGGGTTTCACAGTTATCAGCCTTACCCTACTGCGAAGGGCAGTGGATAAGATGGTCACTTTTATTCACCACAAAACGGGTGAGGCATCCGGGTTGAAGATCACTTTTATCATGCTGATTGGCGCTTTGTTTGGAGCCATCACGCTCAAGATTGGGATCCACTCTCTGTTTGGCTTTTTCATCGCAGGCACCATATTGGGGGAAGCCAAACACATCAGTGAGCGCGATAGATTTGTGGTAAACCGCTTAGTATATTCTGCCTTTGTGCCGATCTTTTTTGCCAATATCGGCTTGCATCTGGATTTCATCGCCAATTTCGATCTCGCTCTGGTTCTATTCATGCTTATTGTGGGTATCAGCGCGAGGTATGTAGCGGCGTACATTGGTTCCCGGTGGTCAAAGCAGCATAAGAGCAACCTCAGGGTAATCTCGATTGCCCATACTCCCGGGGGAGAAATGCATATCGTGGTGGGTATGCTTGCCTATTCCGGCGGATTGATAAGCGAGAAAATCCTGGTAAGTGTGATTGCCTCATCTCTGATCTCCACAGTCATCTTTGGTCCGTGGCTATCCATAACGGTGCGCAGATTACGCAAACACCTCATCGATATCATTTTTCGCGAAGAGGATGTATTCATCGATGTGGAAGCCGATTCTCAGGAAAAAATGCTCCGGTTGATGAGCACAAAAGTGGCGAAACGTAGTAAGCTTAGTGAAGCCCAAGTCTATCATGAAATTAAGCTTAGAGAAGAGCAGATGAGCACTGCCATGGGTCGCGCCATTGCCATTCCCCACGCCCGGGTTGAGGGTTTGAAGCATTCGCATATCTTTGTATTCCAGAGCCGGATAGGTTTGGAGTGGGATAGTCCGGATGGCAGTTTAGTGCGTTTCATAGTGCTGGTAATTACTCCCAAAGAATCTCCCAATGCCCAATTGCAGATTCTGCAAAATATGGCAAGCACTCTGCGGGATCGGCAAACTGCGCAGAGCATAGTGAGCAGCAGGGATAGCAGATATATCTGGGCTACTCTGCGGCACGAGCTGGATGAAAGTAAGCAGTGCAACGTGCGCTAATAGCCAGAGCAAAATGGATCCGGAATTTCCACTAAAAATCTTCCTCAGCCCAAACAAGCAAAAAAAATGCCCTCCGAAAAGAGGGCAAAGCTGGCATCCCGTAGGGGAATCGAACCCCTGTTGCGTGACTGAGAATCACGAGTCC
>CAZJJH010000091.1:0-6612 GCA_964546265.1 uncultured Candidatus Cloacimonadota bacterium | reverse complement strand
TAGGTCGGGAGTCTGTGTTCTTAGGAGTGTCCAAATCCAGAGCTTGGAATCCCTGCGAAATTGGCTTTGCTTGACAAAGAGCGGGGAGCCGAAAAACTGACTCGAGGAGAATATGGATGGATAGTACCGGTTTATCTGATAAAGAGATAGTTGCCCTGGTAGATTGCAACAACTTCTACGCGTCCTGCGAGAGGGTGTTCAACCCGGCTTTGCAAAAAGTTCCGGTGGCGGTGCTTTCCAATAACGACGGATGTATTGTATCCCGCAGCAACGAGATCAAGGCCCTGAAGATTCCAATGGGTGCTCCGGGATTCAAGTATGAAGCGTTGATCAAGAAGCATAATGGGGTGCTGCTTTCCTCAAACTATGCTTTGTATGGAGATATGAGTGCGCGTGTGATGGAGGTTTTAGGTAGATTTTCTCCCAATGTGGAAATCTATTCCATCGATGAAGCTTTTTTGCTTTTGACGGGTATAAGGGAGGGGGATTGGGAAAGCTGGGGCAAAAATTTGAAGCGTACGGTTTACCGGTGGACCGGAATCCCGGTTTCGGTAGGAATATCACGCAGTAAGACTTTGGCAAAGGTGGCAAATCACCATGCCAAAAAGATTCCCGCTTTTGGCGGTTCTTTGAGTATCATGGACGACAAGCGGATCAGCGAAGCGCTGAAGAGGCTTCCGGTGAAAGATATCTGGGGAATCGGCAGGCAATACGATAAATTTTTGCGGCAAAATAAGATCGAGAATGCGCTTCAGCTACGCGACGCGGATGAGAAATTCATAGATCACTATATGACCACGGTGGGACGCAAAACGGTATTGGAATTGCGGGGCTACTCCTGCATTGATATTGATGAGGCTCCCGGAACCAAGAAAAGCATAGTAAGCTCCAGATCCTTTGGCAGGCAAGTAGTTGATCCGGAAGAGCTGGCAGAGGCGGTATCCACATACGTGACCCGGAGCGCAGAAAAGCTGAGACGGCAAAAAAGTGTAGCAGGGCATCTGATGGTATTTCTTTCCACCAACCGTTTCAAAGAGGGACCGCAATACAACAATTCTCTTTCCACCACTCTTTTTCCGCCCACGGCATATACTCCGGATATGATCCGGGAAGCGCTTAAGCTTCTGGAGGAATTGTGGTTGCCGGGCTTTGAATATAAAAAGGCAGGAGTAATGCTGGCGGATATCGTGAGCGAAAAAGATGTGCAGCTGAGCTTTATGGAACAAAGCTATTTGGATGACAACCGGGCAAAACTGATGCGCGCGGTGGATAAGCTAAACAGAGATTTTGGCAGAGATACAGTAAGCTATGCCAGCAATGGCGTGAAACAGGAATGGCAGATGAAAAGAGCTCGGCTGAGCCCTCGCTATACGACCTCCTGGAAAGATTTGCCCCGGGTAAAATAGTGAAATATACGATAAAAGAAAACAGATCCCACAGCATTAAGATTCTGCGCAGCGAGTTTATTGGCTTTCTTTACCGCGTGGAGGATTCCGCACAAGCCCTGGAAATATTGCGGGAACATCAAAGTCAATATCAGAATGCAACGCATAATTGTTATGCCTACGTATTGGGATACGAGGCAGAGATTCAATACTATTCGGATGCCGGAGAACCGGGGGGAAGTGCTGGAAAACCAATCTTAAACGCATTGCTTAGGGCAGAGCTTTCAGGAGTATTGGCAGTGGTTACCCGATATTATGGAGGCATCAAGCTGGGGGTGAAGGGCTTGATAGAAGCTTATACACAGGCAGTAAGCGAAACGATACGGATTTCGGACATGGTAGAATACCAATCATTTAAATACTACCAGATCAAATGTTCCTACGCACAATTGGAAATCATCCGCCATCAATTGACTTGTTTTAAGTATCAGGAACTTTCTGCTCAATATGCAGAGTCAGTTTTGCTATCCATAAAAGTACCCGAAGCGCAAGATCAGGAAGTGCGGGGATTTTTAGATGGCTACCTGGCCCTGGGAAGATTAGAATATAATCTGGAGGTATAGATGAGAATTATTCTGATTTTGCTGGCAATGTGTTTTTTGATGCCACATCTATCTGCCACAAGTAGATTCGTAGATACAAATACTTTGCAGATCTTGCAGGCTGATAAGCTTGCTCTAAAGCTGGAAAGTTACGATGTAATATTCTTTGGAGAAAAGCATGGAATAAAGGCAATCCATCAGGCGGAAGCAGAATTGAGCGCGGCAATGATACAAAGGGTTCCGGATATTGCTCTTTCTTTTGAGATGTGGGAACGGGATACACAAGAGTATTTGAACCGGTTTCTGGCTCAAGACATGCCGGAAGCAGATTTTCTGGAAAGCAGCAGAGCCTGGTCCAATTTTGAGGATTACCGTCCGATGCTGAATATGGCAAAAGAACACAAGCTCCACGCAATTGCGGCAAACATTCCCCGTGAATATGCCGCCCGGGTTTCCCGGGAGGGCTGGGACTTTGTGCAGGAATTACCATCTGCGGAGCGCGCATTGATAGCCCAAAAGCTAAGCGCTCCGGATGACCTGTATAAAGAACAATTTATTCAAGTAATGCGAGATATGTCAGGACACGTAATGCAGCCGGACGAAATGCAAAATTTCTATAAAGCTCAGTGCATCAAGGACGACACAATGGCAGAAAGCATTGCCAATTACCTGTTGGAGAACCCTGAGGGGAAGGTGATCCATTTTAATGGTGATTTTCATAGCAGGTCTCACTTGGGGACTGTATCCCGTTTAAAAAGCCTGATGCCACAGCTAAAGATAGCGGTGATAAGCCTGCTCTTTGTAAAGGATCTGCAAAACCCGGATCTACCGGAAGACCCCAGCGCGCTTGGCGATTTTCTTCTGCTTGTGGAATCTAGCCCAATGGGAGAGATTAAATGATACGAAAGGCAATTCATGCCGGGACTTTTTATCCGCGTTTCGGCAATCAGATCAAAGATCAGATCGAGCAATGGCTGCTCAAAGCTGCGCCTGCGGTTTCCAATGAAAGAAGCGTCGGAATCATCCTGCCCCACGCAGGTTATATGTATTCCGGCGAATGTGCTGCATTGGGCATGGCGGAAGTCGCACATGAGCATTTTGATAGTATTATAGTTATCCATCCTTCTCATCAGGGGAATCATTTCGATTTTGCCCTTTCACCTTACACGGAATATGAAAGCCCATTGGGCAATCTCAATCTGGATACGGAGCTGTATCAACGATTGAGTGTCACGGCAGAGCAGAACCTGGATCCAGACTATCATCTGCTGGAGCATTCTTTAGAGATTCAATTGCCCTTGATAAAGTATTTCTTTCCCCAAAGCCGGATATTGCCGATCTTGATGGGAAACCAGATTCCTCAGGTGGCAAGTCGCCTGGCACGCATATTGTACGACGCCATCTATAAATCCAGCAAACGCATATTGGTATTGGTATCCACGGATCTTTCGCATTATCATCCGGCGAGCCGGGCAGAACAAATGGATGCCCGAGTGATCGAATATGTTTCCAAACTTGATGCAGATGGGCTCTGGCGTTCGGCGGAATTGTCAAAACTGGAAGCCTGCGGGATTGGCGGAATCTTAACTCTATTGAAGATCACCCAAAATTATAGTATGGCAAAGGTCAGAATAGTGCAATATACCCATTCCGGGAAAATTTCCGGGATGAATAATCAAGTGGTTGGTTACCTTGCAGCGAAGATTTTTGTATAAAAAAGGATGCGCCATGTTTAGCGAAAGTCAGAAGCGAGCTTTGTTGGATTTTGCCCGGGCAGTAATCCGGAACAAGCTGGATGGTTCGGCATATCTGGAGCCCGGGGACAGTATCTTTCAAGAGAAACGGGGCATATTTGTAAGCCTGCACAAGGATTCACAATTGCGCGGCTGCATCGGATATATCTTCCCCTATAAAAATCTGTTGGAATCCACTCGTGAAATGGCGATTGCGGCAGCATTTCGCGATCCGCGGTTCAGCCCTCTCAGCTTGCAAGAATTTGCAGGTATTGAAATCGAGATATCTATCCTCAGCGAATTGCAGCCGGTGAAATCAATTGAGGATATCGAAATTGGGCGGGATGGTTTGTATCTGGAACATCCCGAAGGTAGCGGTTTGCTATTGCCGCAGGTGGCAACGGAGTATCGCTGGAGCGTAGGGGAATTTCTTATTCATCTGTGCTATAAAGCCGGACTTCAAAAGGGAGCTTACAAAGATCCTGAGGCAATGCTTTATCGCTTTAGCGCGGATGTATTCTCTACGGGCTAATGGATCATGCAGCCTCAGCTAAAAGAAATGGTCTCTGATGTTTCGGATCTTCTTCCTCAGATAGATATCTCCCTTCAATTCCAGAGCTATGCCCCATTCTATAAAGTGTATCCTGTAAAAAATGGCATAAACAATCCGGTGAATAGCGATTTTGTGGTTTTATAAAAAGGGAATACAATGGGCATAGTGTTATCAGTAGGCAATGCCATCGCAGAAATCCTCTAAAGCGGGAAATTAATTCTTGACGAGAATACTTGCGGATTGAAAAAATGCACACAAGCTTTTATATAACGAATTACTTAAGGATTGTTTATGAATCGTCGGATGGTACCAGAGTTTATTCTTAGAAAAGATCGAGCCCATGAATATGCCGGAAAGATCAGGGCCTATGTGATGCATGTGGATCTGAGGGATTTCAGCTTGTTATCGAGCAAAATTATGCAGGATGGTACAAAGAGCGTTGAGCAGCTCTCTGAGATTATCAACAGTGTGTTTTCTCCGGCAGTGGAGATCGTTCTCAGATATCGAGGATTCATCAGCCGCTTTGCCGGGGATGCTTTCATCGCGATTTTTCCGATCCAGGACCCTCAAGCCGCAATGCGCTGCATCAGCGCAGCGTGTAAAATTCGAGAGCAGATGCAGGAAAGCTCCATAGCCGAGATATCTTCTCGCATCGGGATATCCTGCGGCACTGTTACCTGGCGGATATTGCCCAATCCCGGACGGCATCTTTACTGGTTCAGCGGAACCAGCATTCATAATTCCATTGTCTTGCAGGAGTCTGCCGAATCAAATCAGATCCTGGTGGCGGAAAGGACTCTGAAAGAAAGGGATAAAGCGAAGCTGAATCTGTGTGAAACTGCTCCGGGGATATTCAATATCAAAAGCGTAAATGATCCTGCTCAACCGGGCAAAATCAGCTCTTGCCGATTGGGGCAAAAAGCTTTCGTTCCTGAGGATTTGATGCATGGAGCCGAGGGCGAATTTCGGGAAGTGATATCAGTATTTATCAATCTAAGAAAGCAAGGCGCGGATGATCTTGAAAGTTTGATCAAGCTGGCGCAGAAATATGGTGCGTATCTAAATAAGGTGTTTAACAGCTCCCATGGATTGGTAGCGCTGTTATTATTCGGCGCGCCAAAGAGTTACGAGGATATTATTCAGCGTTCATTTCGCTTTGTAAACGAAACCAAGATCAAGTATGGAAAGCAGATGCGGATCGGAATGAGCATGGGCATGGTTTACGCCGGTTTCATCGGTAGCGTTTGGCGCTGTGAATATACTGCGATGGGGATATCAGTGAATCTTGCCGCCCGGTTGGCTATGGTGGCAAACTGGGGTGAGACCTACTTCGAGGAGTCTCTTCTGGCTGGCAGGAGAGTGAATCTGCTATACAAAGCAATGGGTTTGCACACAGTGAAGGGATTTATTGACCCCGTGAAGTGTTTCAGCCTGAAGACCATTCGGGAAGAAGTGGATTACAACTATCTGAGCCCCTTTATGGGCAGGGACAGTGAACTCAAGTCCCTTGTTACGGGGATGCCCACACAAAACATCAGCAAAGGGATGTCACTTCACTATGTATACGGGGATCCCGGCACTGGTAAAAGTAGATTACTTTACGAATACGGCCTCCTTGCTCAGAAGAAAAATCAGCTCTTTACCCTGCAATGCGATGGCATCTTGAAGAGTTCTTTGCACCCCTTTGTCTTCTTTATAAAAAAGCAGTTTAACGGGCTCAAATCCGGTTCGGTGGAACAGCGCCGGCAGAACTTCCGCCGCAAGTATCAGGATCTGGCACAGGCTCTGGAAGATTATCTAAGTAAAGAACAAATGCAAGAACTCAAAAGGATGGAATCTATTCTGGCGGGGCTTATCGCGCTGGATTGGGAATCTTCCTTGTTTCGGGAATTAGGCGCGGCTCATAGAGCTTCTGCGATCAAGAGTGCCATCATAAACTTTTTTGGCTTCTGCGCTAAAAGTAAACCTACTGTCATTCTGGTGGAAGATATCCAATGGCTGGATGCAGATTCCCGTCGGATTCTTGAGGATATGCTGGATTCCCTTCGGAATCACCGGCTTCAGATAATCTGCAGCGCCCGTTACCATGACGATGGCAGCCCACATATTCTGAAAAGTGAGCTTTCCTCAAAGACAATCCAGTTGAAAGCGTGGGATACAGCACAGATCAAAGAATTTGCCGGGGCTTTACTGGGGCAGAAAGCTTCTGAATCTCTGGCGAGATACTTGGAGGAGAAAACCCTGGGTAATCTTTTGCATATGGAACAAATATGCAGCTACATGCAGGATAACAAGTTACTGGAATCCATTGATGGCTTTTTGCATGTTAAGGATACCGG